>CAUZWB010000060.1:0-8680 GCA_963583525.1 Verrucomicrobiia bacterium
AATAATTCAGCCCAACTTCAAAAAATTCCGCAGCAACGTCCGGCCGTCCTCGGTGAGGATGCTTTCGGGATGAAACTGCACGCCCCAAATCGGATGCTCCTTGTGGCGCAAACCCATCACTTCGCCGGCTTCGGTCTCGGCGGTGATTTCGAGGCAATCCGGCACGGTGTCGCGCTTGACGACGAGTGAATGATAGCGCGTAGCCATAAAAGGATTGGGCATGCCTTCGAACAGGTTTTTTCCATCATGCGAAATGGGCGAGGTTTTGCCGTGCATGATTTGGTCGTTCACCACCACCTCCGCGCCGAAGGAATGGCCGATGCACTGATGCCCGAGGCACACGCCCAAGAGCGGCGTGCGCGGGCCGAAGGTTTTTATGATGTCGTTGGAGAGCCCGGCCTCTCGCGGCGTGCACGGCCCGGGCGAAATCAGAATGCGCTCCGGCTTCAGCGCCTCAATTTGTTCCAGCGAAATTTCATCATTCCGATGCACCTCCATTTCCACCTGTTCCTCACCCAAATATTGCACAAGGTTAAACGTAAACGAATCGTAGTTGTCGATGACGAGTAGCATTAGTTTACTTTTTCACCTTCCGTTTGGGCTTAGGCATTTTGAATAATTCCAACTGAGGCGCGGCGAAGAGGTCGTAGTTTTTTAGGATGCGGATGATTTGGAGGAGGTCGCTTTTTTGGTAGTTGCGGTTGACCTCGATGTGGTCGATGAGGTCGGAGAGCATCGTGCGGAAGGCGATGACGGCGTCGATGCCTTTGGCGCGGAGGAGGTCGATGCTCTGCTGGCGGGCCTCGCCGGCGGTAGGGAGGGCGGGGACCACGAGGATTTTGGTGAGCGGCCCGGGCCCGCCGAAGGCGTGGGTGGCGCGGGCGAAAGTTTCGGGGCCGGCGAAGCGGAACATCTCCGGCGCGTGGGCGAGCACGGCTTGGGTGAAGACTTCGGTGTGCCACGCTTTCACGACCACCACGGCGCGGGTGAGGTGCTTGAGGTCGGCGGCGGATTCGAGCACAAAGGGGACTTCGCTTTCATCGCCGGGGCCGCCGGGATTATGCACATAAAAATCCACTTCATCGTCCTCGCGCTTGGGCGCGATGTGTTTGCGTTGCTGCCGCACGAAGAAGCCGTGCAGCTCGAAGAATTCGCGGACGATGGTTTCGCTAACGGCCACTGGGTTAGTTGAAGGTTGAGGGTTGAGGATTGAGGGCGGCGCGGATTTTGACGGGTTCTACTCTTTGGCCAGTAATGACTTGGCCGATTTTTTTGGCTAGAACGAAATTGATTTGGCCGGCGCTCACTTTTTTGTCGAGCTGGATGGCAGTGAGGAGGCGGCGAGTTTGGGCAGAGGTGAGTTTGACTTGGGTGGGGAGGTCGGCGTTTTTAAAAAGAGCGGTGATGCGAGCAGTGTCTTTGGCAGACAGGCCGGTTTGGGCTTGGGAAATTTTGGCGGCGGCGACTTGGCCGATGCTGATGGCTTCGCCGTGGAGATATTTTCCGTATTTGGAAATGGCCTCGAGTCCGTGGCCGAGGGTGTGGCCGAAATTGAGAATGGCGCGGAGGCCGGCTTCTTTTTCGTCTTGGCCAACGACTTCGGCTTTGATGTGACAGCAGCGCGCGATGATGGCTGTGAGGGTGGCCGGGTGTTGCTGCAGCAGCTTGGGCAAATCGCGCTCGAGACTGGCGAAGAGTTTGGGGTCGTAAATGATGCCGTATTTGATGACCTCCGCAAGGCCGGCGCGGAACTCGCGCGCGGGCAAGGTGCGCAGCGTGTCGAGGTCACACAGGACGAGTTTGGGTTGGTAAAACGCGCCGACAAGGTTTTTACCGGCGGGGAGGTTCACGCCGACTTTGCCGCCCACGGAGCTGTCCACCTGCGCGAGGAGCGTGGTGGGTACTTGGACGAAATCGATGCCGCGCAAATAGGTGGCGGCTACGAAGCCCGCGAGATCGCCAACGACGCCACCGCCAAGCGCGACCACAAATGAGCCTCGCTCGATGCGGTGTTTGGCCAGTTGTTCGTAACACGCTTGCACGTTTTTCAGCGTCTTGGCTTTTTCCCCGGCGGGTTGGGAAATGAAGACGGGCGCAAAGCCGGCAGCCTTGAGCGAGGCGAGGGCGGGTTTGCGATAGCGTCGTGCCACGGTGGCATCAGAAATCACCACGCAGCGTTGGCCGAGTTTGAGGCGGGCGCAGTGTTTGCCAAGGTCCGCGAGCAATCCCGCCCCGATGTAAATCGGGTACGTTCGGTCTGCCAGCGGTACTTTGACCGTGCGCACGGCGGGGAGGTTAGGCGGGCGCCTGTTCAGCGGTGTACGGGGCAATGCCTTCCACGCGCAAACGACGAGATTCGCCGCCGAGTTCAAATTCGACTTCCTCACCTGCGGCGCGGCCAAGAATGGCTTGGCCCATGGGGGCGAGGTAACTGATGAGGTTGTTATCTGGGTCGCCGTCCCACGCGCCGAGCAGCGCAAACTCTTCGCGCACGCCGCTACCGAGGTTCGTAACCGTGACACGCGTGCCCACGTTGGCGATAGAGATGTCGGCCTCGGAGTAGTTCATCCCGCGCGCGCGGTCGAGGTCGCGCTCCCATTCGGCTTGCAGCGCGGTCAACACTTTTTGCTGTTCCTTGGCAGCTTTAAATTCGTGGTTCTCTCGAAGGTCGCCGTACTCGCGAGCGATCTCGATTTCCTTGGAGTTGGCCGGGATACGCTTTTGCTTCAAGTCCTCCAACTCCGCAGCGCGCCGTTCGAGGCTGGCCCACGACACCATCAACGTGCCTTCGCCTTCGGCCTTTTTCTCCGGTTTTTCCTTTTCGCTGCCGGTGATAAATTCCTGAATCTCCGGCCGCGCCTTCACGATTTTACCGAGCACAGAGCGTTTATCCATTCCTTCAAAACAGTTAGAAATCTGAATAGCGCGGGTGATGTCCTGCACCACTTCGAGGTCGGCCGATTCGGTGAGCGTCTCGATGAGGCGGGTGTCGGCCAAAATATAATCGCGCAGTTTGCACGCGCGCTTTTCGTCGCTGGTTTCACGCTCGATGGCCGAGAGCATTGCGCCGAAGGCGTCGGTCGTTAGCAAATCTGTGTACGCTTCCGGACGTTCCTTGGCCAACCACAGCAACAGCTCGGCGGCGGCGGCGTGGTGGTTGATGAGATGCTCCAGCTCCTCCTTGAACACGCCGGCTTGATCGTGTGCGGCGAGCAAATTTGCACACTCGCCCACCAATCGCGCCGGTACTTGGTTGGCCATCACCAGCAGCGAGGTGGCCCACTCTTCGTTGTGCGCTTGAAACGAATCGAGCACGCGCCGTTGGCGCGCGGCCGGCACGGCGGTTACCACATCTTTTACTGCAGGATTTGTCTCCCACACCGTGGCCTCGGTGGGTGCGTCTTCGCCAACCTCCGCGCCGAGCGCTTTGGCGAGATCATTCCGCGCCATCACCGCCTCCAGCGCGAGCGGCGCTTGCGTTTTGGCGTGGCTGGTAATTTCTTCATTCAACTTTCCGAGCGTGCCTTCCGCCATCGCCGCGGCATCATCGAGGTCGCCGGCATTTTTCGAAATCTCCGCTGTGACGACCACGCGCGCCTTCAGCCCTTTGGCTTTGGAAAAATCCTGAAGCAGTCGTTCCTGCAACGGGATCTCCTGCGATTGATATTCGATGGCCTCGGTCTTTTTGGTGGGCAGCTTGAAGTGGCCGTCCTTTTTCATTTCGCGCCGCGCGGTCTCCCACCATTTTTTGTAATCGTCTTTATCAATCACCTCGGGCACGAGCGCTTCCTGCACTTTATCATTCGTCGCATAAATGCCGTAGCTGTCGATAATGACCTTGATCACTTCGTGATGTTGCAGCGCAGCCATTTGTTTGAGGCCGGTCATATCCGTGGCTTTGCGAGCCTCGATGTGTTCTTTGGAAATCGGCGTGAGAATTTTGGGCGCGAAGGCAAGGTCAATGCTGTGACCCGGACGGCTGTTGAAATCCACCGCCATTTTCCCGAGCACGACGTCCACGGTTTTGATGCGGCCGAAGCCCCAGCTCTTGTGCATGCAAAATCCTTCAGTCGCCATTTGCACAAGGGGTTCCACATCGCCGGGGAGAATTTTCCCGGAAGCTGCCAGTTTTTCAAATTCTTCTTTCATAGGTTGGACAACGCGCCGCCCCGCGATGTTGCGAAAGGACTCGCGTGACAGAGTGCGTGGACGGATACTAGCGGCGTGCCAAGGCAAAGTCCAAGAGAAATCGCCGCGCGCCTCCTGCGCGAGTGGGAGCGCGGCCCGGAAACCGCCGACACCCTGCTTTCTGGCGCTCTGCCACACTTGGGCGCGCGCGATCGCGGCTTGTGCCAGGAACTGGTGCTCGGCGTCATCCGGCATCGAGCCGCGCTGGATTGGTTGATTGACCAAAAAACCAACGGTCGCCGCCAGCAAGCGCTCGCGCAAATTCTCTTGCGGCTTGGTTTATACCAAATTTTCTGGCTCGACCGTATCCCCGGCCACGCCGCCGTGAACGAGACGGTTAACCTCGCCCGCCGGCATGATCTTGGCCCGCAAGCGGGATTTCTCAACGCCGTGCTCCGAAATTGCCTCCGCGAAATGGATGATTGGCGCGCGCGCCTCGACGATCTCCGCCGAGAACGCCCCGCCATCGGCCACTCGCATCCCCAATGGCTCGTGCAACGCTGGCAAGATCGCTGGCCGGATTATGACAAACTGCTTGAGTGGAACAACACCCCCGCGCCCGTGTACGCCCGCCGCAATCCCCTCCGCACCACCGCCCCCGAGCTGGAGGCGCAATGGGAGAACGAGGGCGCAACCTTCGCGCCCGTAAAGCGCGATTGGCTTGGCTCCCACGAAATGTATCAGCTGAAAACCGAAGGCTCGCCTGCCGCGCTCGAAAGTTTTGCCGAAGGAAAATTTTATGTGCAGGATCCGAGCACGCTCGCATCCGTTTACGAACTCAACCCGCAACCGGGCGAAAACATTCTCGACCTCTGCGCCGCGCCCGGCGGCAAGTCTACCGCCATCGCCGAACGAATGAACAACGAAGGCAGCGTGCTCGCCATCGACCTCGATGAAGCCCGCCTCGGCCGCTTGCGCGAAAATATCACGCGCCTCGGCCACACTTGCATCGAGCCCAAACCGCTGCACGGCATTGACCTCAAAAACGCCGGGCCCTTCGATCGCATCCTCGTCGATGCCCCCTGCTCCAACACCGGCGTAATGCGCCGCCGCGTGGACGTCCGCTGGCGACTGCACGCGCGCGAACTGCCCGCGCTCGCCCGCACGCAGTTGGATTTGCTCCAACGCGCCGCGCGCCTGTTGCCCGTGGACGGCACGCTGGTTTACAGCACCTGCAGTTTGGAGCACGAGGAAAACGAAGCGGTGGTGGAAAAGTTTCTGAGCAAGCGCCGCGATTTCGAACAGGAAATCGCCCGCACAATCACGCCGATGAACGACGGTGTGGACGGCGCATTTGTCGCGTGTCTGCGGCGCGTGGAGTTGGGCGCTTCCACTATCGCGCCGGAACCAGAAGCTTGCTAATCGGCGCATGGTCATCCGTGAGCACCGGCGATTTTGCCGCGCTCAACGGTGCATTAGCCTGAATGCGCCCCAGCCGCGGCCCGAAATGCGCGGGCAATTTCGGCTGTGCACGCCGCAGCAAATCCAGCCGCGCCCGCAGTGTGGCACTCGTCAGTCCGCCGGATTTCGCCTTCACCCCCACCAACACAATGTTGCGCGAATCAGCCGCGGGGAAATGGTACACGTGCGGGAACACCGTTTTCATCGTGCGATACATCGACCCCACGATATCCGCCCGCCATTCGTTGTACGTGCCAATCACGTTATACGCCAGCACCCCGTTGGCGGTGAGATCCTCCGAGGCAAGTTGAAAAAATTCTTTGGTTGCCAAGTGATACGGAATGAACGAGCCGTATGTGTTTGACGAATACGCGTCCATCATAATCGCCTCGTATTTTCGCTCCTTGTTGCGGCGCAAATAACCGCGCCCATCGCTGATGTGAATTTTATGAGTTTTATTTTCCTTCACCCCAAACCATTCCTTGGCCACCTTGGCCACGGTGGGATCCAGCTCCACGGTATCCACATGCACGGTTGGAAAATAATGCTGAAACGCCCGCTGCGTGCTGCCGCCGCCCAGTCCCATTACCAGTACACGCTTGGCTTTGGGATTCCAGAGGAGCGGCATTTGAAAATAATCGGTGTACTCAAAATGCCCGAGCAACGGATTGGCAATTAACAGGCGCGTTTCCATCGAGCCATTGAAGCGCAGCATTCGATAGCCGCCTTTGTCCTCCACCGTGATTTGGTTGTGCGCCGATTGGCTGCGATGCCGCACGGCGCCTTCCGCCACTGCCGCAAAAAGCAGCGCCACGGTGATCACTATTCGTCCTGTAAATCTTCCGGCCATTGCCAATCGATGAGACAACATAACCCCCCCAGCCCCAATGTCAACCCACCCGTCAGCTGAAAAATTTGTGTCGTGGTAAACACATCGATCAGTACGTACGCCGACACAAACACGCCCGCGATGCTGCCCACCGTGCTGGCCGCGTACACCAACCCGCTGACCGTCCCCACGTGCTCCACTTGCCGCGCGGCCAGCCGCACCATGAAGGGCGCAATCATCGCGAGCACAAAACACGGGAACAAAAAAACCACCGCGCTGCCGATGGCCGGATCGAGCTTGCGCCACACCGCTGGTATTTCCAAAGGCGCGGCGGCATCGTCAGGCGGCAGCGCGGGCAATGCATTAGTTCCTGTGCCTTCTAAAAAATCCGGTGATATTTCGGACAACAAATTTGTTTCTGTGATGAACGATTCCGTGCTGACTGCTTCGGGTTCAACGGATTTCTCGTGGCGATCCACAATGCCGTCCAACACGACCGGTGCCATTTGCGGAATCAACAAAATAAAAACCCCCGCCGGCGCCAGTAGCAGTGACAGAAAGCGCGCCTTTTTGAAACGATCCGCCAAGTGCCCGCCCACGCCGTAGCCCAGCGCCAGTGCCAGCATCACCATTCCGATTTGGCTGGTCCACACATAGAATGCCCCGCCAAACCACGGCTGCAAATACCGCGCGCCGACGATTTCCAGCACCATCACCGCGAAGCCGCCGAGCAGCACCAACGCACCCAAGGCGAGAATGCGGCCGCGCGGAGTTGAGTCGTCGTCGTTCATTTTTATGGGAAAACCGCCACGGTGAGCCCCGTACATTCGCGCACGGTTGCCGCCATCGATTCCAGTTCCGCCAGTTCCAGCTTGGTGGCAAAGGCTTCCGGCGTGGGGCGCGCCACGGTGTACAAATGCACCTCACGGATTTGACCACCGCCCGCGGTAAGCTCGTTCACCCGATCGCAGTACGCCTGCAACTCCGCCGCGCTCATCGCCTCGCCGTGGACTTTTAGAAAAAGGCTTTGGATGATAATCGCACGCGTCTTCGCGGTGGCGAGGAGATTATCGAGGATGCGCTGGAATTTTACGTTGGTACGATTAACGGCTTTGAAATATGCCTCCGTGCCCGCATCGAGTTTGCCCCACACTTCGCCCTCATTAGCGTCCATCAACTCCAAGCCGCGCTTCACGTCGCCCTTGTCCAGTCCGGCGGCGTCGGTGATGAGGACGATTTGCGTGGCGCCGAGCCCTTCGGCTTGTTTCACGTCCACGACGATTTGCACGCAGTCGGCAAAATTGTGAATCATCGTCGGCTCGCCGTCGCCGCTGAAGGCGATGTCTTTCACCTCGCGCGTGAGCCACGGCACTTTGTCAAACTTCGGCTCCTTCGCCAAGCCGCCGTCCTTGGCAAAACGAATCATCGCGGTCAGTTCATCCTTCATTTGGCGAAGGTCCACCTCGGTGACGGCGCCCGGCACACGGCGATCCACCTCGCAGTAAATGCAGTCGAAATTGCAAACCTTGTCGGGGTTGAGATTCACGCCGATGGAAAGCCCCTTGCTGCGGCGCGAGATGACCGGATACACAAACGTAAAATCCGAAAATTGCCGTGTGTGATCCTGCACCGCCGCCCAGCTTGATTTGATTTCCATAGCACCCTTGCCCATGCGCGATACTGTACGCCGCCAGCGGCCCCGTGCCAACGCTCAAGCGTGTCACGCACCGAATCGATTTGTAACTTTGCCGTACGTGCGCGACTTGCCGTCTTCGCCAAACTGCTCCCATGTATGCAGCTCGCCCTCGCGATATTCCGAGCGGAAGCTGGGCGAACCATCCTCGTGCCAGCCCAGCCAAATGCCCGCGCGACGGTTGAGGGCAAAGAATCCCTCCATCTCTTTCTTGCCGTTGGCGTGATAGTAAGCCCCCGTGCCGTGCTTTTTGCCGCGGATTAATTCTGTCTCCTCGCGCAGCTGCCCTTCCTCGTCCCAGCGCTGCATCAAGCCATCGCGCTGGCCGTTGACGAGCTTGTATTTTAGCTGGGGGGTGCCATTGGGGTATTCCACGATGACGGTGCGGTTGTTTAACAGATACCGCTCTCGCGCCTTGTGTTCTGATTCTTCTTTCTCATTGCGCTCTCGTTCTTTGGCCTCTCGCTGTTCTTTGGTCACCCGTTCCTTTTCCCGCCGCATCTTCTCGGCAAACTCGCGTTCTTTCCGTTCGCGTTTCTCGCGTTCCAGACGCCCTTTTTCCTGTTCAA
>CAUZWB010000061.1:0-8592 GCA_963583525.1 Verrucomicrobiia bacterium
CGGCGACGACCCGCTCACCATCCAAATCAAAGCCAAGCCGCCGCATTGGGAGATTAACGGCAAAGTGGTGACCACCTTTGAAATGGAACGCATCTTCCGCGCGAGCGCCACTGAGAAGCCGGAGGTCACCCTCATCATTCAGTCCGACAAAGCTGCCCCTTTCGGCGCCGTAGTCACCGCCCGCGACACCGCCCGCGTGGCCGGCATCACCAACGTAAGCGCACAAGTGAAATTGCCTCAGTAATGTAGCCCGGACCGATGGCCCGGGTTACCGGCGGCGACGCTTCCTTTGCACTTTGGCGCGCACTCGCAAACGCAGCGCATTCAAATTGATAAAGCCCGTTGCATCATCCTGATTGTAAGCCTCGGTGGGATCGGCCTCCATCGTGGCGATGTCGGGGTTGTAAAGACTCACAGGCGATTGGCGTGCCGCGGTCATTAGATTACCTTTGTAGAGTTTCAACTTCACCGTGCCGGTGACGTTACGTTGGCTTTCGGTGACGAGCGCCTGCAGCATTTCGCGCTCGGGCGCGTACCAAAAACCGTTGTACACGAGTTCGCTATATTTTGGGATGAGCGAATCGCGAATGTGCATCACTTCGCGATCGAGCGTAATGGTCTCAATTTGGCGATGGGCAAAATGTAAAATCGCTCCGCCGGGCGTCTCGTAAACGCCGCGGCTTTTCATTCCAACGAAACGGTTCTCCACAATATCCACGCGGCCGATACCGTGTTTGCCGCCGAGCTTGTTTAGCTTGCGCATTACGCCGAGCGGAGAAAGCGCTTTGCCATTGACGGCAATGCAGTTGCCTTTTTCGAAATCAAGCGTGACATGCTCGGACTTGTTCGGCGCGTCCTCGGGCGACACGGACAACTTGAACATCCCTTTATTCTTCGGCGCAAATGCATCGAATTCGATGTCCTCCAAAATGCCTGCTTCGTATGAAATGTGCAGCAGATTGCGATCCATTGAGTACGGTTTTTTGGCACTGGCTTCGACGTCGATTTTGTGTTTTCGGCAGTAAGAAATCATCTCTTTGCGGCCCGGAAATTCGGCGCGGAATTCCGCCATCCGCCACGGGGCGATGATGTCCAAATCGGGCGCAAGCGCGGCGGTGGTCAGTTCGAATCGAACTTGGTCATTGCCTTTGCCGGTTGCGCCGTGGGCAATGGCGTGGGCTTTTTCTTTGCGGGCAATTTCAACCATCCTTTTGGCGATGAGCGGACGGGCAATGCTGGTGCCGAGGAAATATTGATCCTCATAAATCGCTCCGGCCTGCATAATGGGATAAATGAAATCGCGCGCGAATTCTTCCTGTAAGTTGTCGATATACATTTTCGACGCACCGGTTCGCTTGGCCTTTTGCGTGAGGCCGCGCAGTTCTTCCTCTTGGCCGACGTCAGCACAGAAGGCAATGATCTCGGCGTTGTATTTCTCCTTGAGCCACGTGAGCAGCACTGAGGTGTCGAGTCCTCCGGAATAGGCGAGTACAATTTTCATGTTTGTAAAATCAGATCATGTGACAAAACAGACCGTCACGCAACTTCGGTTCAAACCAAGTGCTCTTGGGCGGCATCAATCCATCGGAATCGGCGATGGCCATCAAATCCTCAATGCTTGTCGGGAACATCGAAAATGCGCAGCCCGCGCCGGCATCAACGAGGCGTTCCAACTCCGCGGTGCCGCGAATGCCGCCGATAAAATCAAGCCGATCGCTCGTGCGTTGGTCTTCAATGCCGAGCAACGGCGCGAGCACATGATTTTGCAACAGAGCAACATCCAGTTCGTCCATCGGCGTTTCCCCGTTTGCGTGGCGGGGTTTAAAGGTGAGCTTGTGCCATTGGCCATCGAGGTAAATGCCGAGTTCGTTTTTGCGTGCACACTCGCCCGCACCACCAGCTTCGATGTCAAAAATGGATTCCAACGCCGCCAAAAATTCTGCCGATGACTGGCCATGCAAATCTTTGATAACGCGATTGTATGCCAGAATTTGCATTTGGTTGTGCGGGAAAACAACGGTCAAAAATTGACCACTCTGCCCATCACCATTTCGTGCGGAACAAACGCGCGAAGCCGCCGCGCTGCGGTGATGCCCATCGGCGATGTACAAGAAATCAATGGCAGCAAATTGCGCCTCAATAAATGCGATGTCCTCCGCGCTATCGACCATCCATGCGGTGTGTTGCACGCCGTCATCAGCGGCGAAGTCGATGGCGGGCTCGTTAGCAGTGAGGCGTTGGGTGAGGGCATCGAGTTCTGCCGTGGCGCGGTAAGTGAGAAAGACGGGGCCGGTTTGTGAATTGAGCGCTTCCATATGGTGCACGCGGTCATCCTCTTTGGCGGGACGAGTGAGCTCGTGTTTTTTGATGATGCCGGTGTCGTATTCAGAAACACTCGCGGCAGCCACGAGCCCGGTTTGGGTGTGGTTGCCCATTACTTGGCGGTAAAGATAAAAACACGGTTGCGTGTCCTGAACGAGCGCACCTTGCTCCTGCAGCAACCGGAAATTTTCCGCGCCTTTGGCGTACACGGCTGGTGAATACACATCGATGCCGGGCTCGAGGTCGATCTCCGGCTTGCTGACGTGGAGAAAACTTAAGGGGTTGTCCTTGGCGATGGCTCGCGCTTCGGCGCTGTTCATCACGTCATAGGGCAGCTCACAGATTTTTGCGGCTAATTCGGTCTTCGGACGCAGTGCGGCAAATGGTTTTAGGGTCGCCATAAGGGGCGGGACGCTAGCGGACGGGCGGCACGGACGCACGCAAAAAGAAAACTTGGGTAAAATTTTCCCTTGCCACGGGCGTCTAAATGGCTAGAAAAGAAAACGCGTCGGCGCAAATGGCCGGCTAGTTTATATGATTAACACACAACTTCAGGAACAACTTTGAGTCGGCCGTACAAAGGCAAAGGACGGCGCTGGGAACCCCGCACGCGGGTAAACGAACGAATACGCGTACGCGAAGTGCGCGTGGTAGGAGCTGACGGCGTACAAGTCGGCGTGCTTGAAACGCGCGAGGCGATTGCGCTGGCCAAGCGGCACGGGCTGGATCTCGTGGAGGTGGCGCCCAACGCGCGTCCGCCGGTTTGCCGCGTTTGCGATTTCGGCAAGTACAAGTACGAGGAATCCAAAAAGAAAAAGGAGAATAAAAAGACCGCCCAAACCAATAAGGTGAAGGAAGTCCAACTCCGTCCGCGCTGTGAAAAGCACGATTTCGATTTCAAGCTCACTCGCGCCATTGATTTTTTGTGCGCGGATATGAAGGTGAAAATTTACCTGCGCTTCCGCGGTCGCGAGAATGCGCACAAAGAATTCGGCTTCGACGCGGTGAAGCGTTTTGTGAAAGAACTGGAACCCTTCGGCAAGACCGACACCGCCCCGCGTTTGGTCGGGCGCGGCATCACCGTTTTAGTCAACCCACTTCCCGCCAAGCAACGCACGGAGAATCCACATCGCAAACACGGCGAAGAGATTTCAATGGAAGATGAAATCCATTACGACGATGACGAAGATACCGGCGACGAGGAGTCCAGCGAGCCCAACAAACCCACGGGCGACAAGCTGAACAACGCTTTCGAAAACCTCGAAGTGCCTGACGAAAAACCGGAAAAACAGGCCGAAGCCTGATCGTCAATCGAGCATCCCGCGCTGGCGCAGCACCGCTTCCATCGCGCGATCCATCATCAAATCCGCCAGCGGTAAAGTCACTTCATCGAGCTTTGCCACGGCGGTTTTGAGTTGTGGCAAATCAGCTCCATCGCTTTCTGTTTCCAGCGCGGCAGTGATTGCCTCGGCGTTGTTCAATTCACTGGCAAACTGCTCCAAACCGACGCGCGCGGCTTTCACCGCCTCGCGGGCTTTGAGCGCAGCTTCGATCCACTTGCGCGCGTCCAAATCTTCAAAGGCGTACTCTACCGATTCTTCCACCATTTGCTGGACCGCCGTGTCATCGACGTCCACGGCAGATTTCATTTCCACAACTTTTTCGTGGCCCGTCGCCGTGTCGCGCGCGAGGACGTGGAGGATGCCGTCCGCATCAATTTCAAACTGTACCCCCACCCGCGCCGCGCCGCGTTTGGCCGATTCAAATTCCAGCTCAAACTTTCCGAGACTCCAATTGTCCACTGCCTTCTCGCGTTCGCCCTGGAGCACGTGCACCAACATTTGGCGTTGGCCGTCCACGGCGTTGGTGAACATCTCGCCCGCTTTGGTCGGCACCGTGGTGTTGCGCGGGATGATGATATTCATCAAGCCGCCAAAGGTTTCCAGCCCAAGCGACAACGGCGTCACATCGAGCAAAACCATATCCGTGATGTCGCCCGACAAAATCGCCCCTTGAATCGCCGCGCCCAGGGCCACCGCTTCGTCGGGGTTTTGCGAGGTATTCAGCGTCGGCCCATCCGCTTCGTGAAACGACTCGCCCAACCGAATATCGCCGCGTGTCTCCGCGTATTCCGCGCACTCAAACCACTCCGCCACGCGCCGCCGCACCAAAGGCATTCGCGTTTGGCCGCCGACCAAAATCACTTGGTTCAACTCCGCCGCCTTCACGCCTGCATCGGCCAGCGCCTGCCGACAATGCGCGCGCGTTTGGTCAATCACCGGCGCGGCCAAGGCCTCCAGTTTTTCGCGTGTGAGCACGCATTCAAAACTGGTGTCGCCCGAAATAAACGGCAACTGAATCGTCGCCACCGTTTCGGTAGAGAGCGCCACCTTCGCCGCCTCCGCCGCCTCGCGCACTCGCGCACGGAGAGCAGCATCCGCGTCGGCATCAATTTGTTCCAGTAACCAATCAACGATGCGTTGGTCGATGTCATCACCGCCCAGCCGTGTGTTGCCGTGCGTGGCGAGCACTTGGAAGATGCCCTCGCGCAGTTCCAAAATCGAAAGATCAAACGTGCCTCCGCCCAAATCATAAACCGCCACGCGCGCTTGTTCGGGCAGCTTTTCCAACCCACACGCCAGCGCGGCCGCGGTGGGTTCGTTGAGGATGCGTTCCACCATGAAGCCCGCCGCCACGCCCGCGCGTTGGGTGGCCTGCCGTTGGGCGTCATTGAAATACGCCGGCACAGTGATGACCGCACGCGTGATTTCTGTTTCCAATACCGACTCTGCGCGGGCCTTCAACGACTTCAAAATCTCCGCCGACACCGCTTCGGGCGACACGCTCTCTGCGCCCAACTTCACCGCGAGCGGATTACCGGTTAGCGTGTAATCGACTTGCCGTTCGATTTCCGGCACGTCGGCGGCGCGTTGGCCGACGAAGCGTTTGATGGAATAAATCGTGCGCGCAGGATCGAGCACGCGCTGCCGTTGCGCGGGCCAACCGGCGATGGGCTCGGCGTCTTTCGGATAATGCACCACCGAAGGCAGCAGCCGTTGCCCTTCGGCATCGGCCAACAAACCGGCCATCCCCGCCTCCACCACGGCAATGGCGGAACGCGTGGTGCCAAGGTCAATGCCCACAATTGTGCTCACGCGCGGAGCGTAGCGATTGGAACGACGAATTACGATTTCAGATTTACGATTGGACATTCGGCCGTGGGCATTGGACATTCCCTCCCCCAATGCACTGCCTTGTCACCGCTGGCCCCACCGTGGAACCGATCGATGCTGTGCGGCGGTTGACCAATCACTCAACCGGCCGCCTCGGCTGCGGCTTGGCCGATGCGCTCGCGCGCGCGGGGCATCGCGTCACGTTGCTACTTTCTGAAACAGCAGTGCACGCGCCCAAATGCAAGAAGGTGCACATCGTGCGCTTCAACACCACAGCCGACCTCCGCGAACAACTCGAGGCCGCAGCGGCGTTGCGAGTGAAGGCGGTGTTCCACGTGGCCGCCGTTTCCGATTTCACCGTCAAACGTCCGCGCAAAGGCAAGATTCCCACCACCGCAACACTGAAGCTCGAACTGAAGCCAACGCCGAAGCTGATTCATTCTCTTCGCAAATGGTTTCCCGATGCGTTTCTCGTGGGCTGGAAATACGAAGTCGATGGCGGCAAAAGATCAACCGTGACCGCCGCGCGCGCCCAAATCAAAAAATGCAAAACCAACGCATGCGTGGCCAATGGGCCGGCTTATGGTGAGGGGTTTGGGGTTGTAGCCGATGTTGCCGATGAGGTGACGCATTGTGGAGATGATGCGGAGTTGTTCCGATGGGCAGGGGGAATGAGGAAGACCTAAAGAATTCTCACATCACTTCCGTGACCTCAATGCCCAGCGCATCCAATCCGGTTTTCAAAACGCGGCCGGTTAATTCGCACAAGGCGATGCGGCTTTCGCGTTCGGATTCTTTATTGGCTTTTAGCACGGGGCAGGCTTCGTAGAACCGGCTGAAATGGCCGGCGAGTTCGAAGAGGTAATTGCAGAGAAAATTCGGGCGATGATCATCGGCTACCATTTCGAGGGTTTGGCCGAAGTTCATCAAATGTTTTGCGAGCGCCAATTCTTCGGGGGCGGCGGCGGCGATGGTGACGTTGTTGAAATCAGGCGTATCGACTTTGCGGAAAATACTGCGCACACGCGTGTACGCGTATTGGAGGTAGGGCGCGGTGTTGCCTTGGAGGGCGAGCATTTTGTCCCAATCGAAAATGTAATCGGTTTGGCGATTATTGGAGAGGTCGGCGTATTTCAACGCGCCGAGACCCACGACGCGGGAAATTTCGCGGCGTTGCGTTTCGTCAAGTTCCGCATTTTTTTCGCTGACCACCGCGTAGGCGCGCTCCTGCGCTTCGTCCAGCAAATCGGCCAGGCGAACTACTTCGCCACTGCGGGTTTTGAACGGCTTGCCGTCGGGGCCGAGGATGGAGCCGAACCACACGTGCTCCAAGCGCACCGTCGCATCGGATTTCCATCGGCGAAAAATTTTAAATAGTTGCTGGAAATGCAATTGCTGGCGGCCATCGGTGACGTACACGATTTCGTCCGGCGCCCATTCGGCGAGGCGATGCTGTAGCGTGGCGAGATCGGTGGTGGTGTAGTTGGCCGCGCCATCGCTTTTGCGGACGATGGCTGGTTTATCAGCAAGCTGCGCGTCGTCCGGGAAAAACACTGCCATCGCGCCTTCACTTTCCTCGGCGATGTTTTGGGAAATCAAACCCTCTACCACACCGGCGAGTATGGGATTGTAAAAACTTTCACCCAAGGTCTCGTCAAACTCAATGGCAAGCCGTGAGTACACATGATCGAATTGCACTTGCGACAGTTCAATCATGCGCCGCCAAATGCCGAGGTTTTCTTCATCGCCGTTTTGCAGCTTCACCAACTCCGCGCGCGCGTCGTCTCGCAACGCCTCATCGGCATTGATGAGTTTGTAAATCCGCTCCAGTTCGCCGATGGGATCAGCGGCCAGCGCGGCTTCGTCGAGTTGAGTTTTCCAGCCGAGCAGCAGCATCCCAAATTGCGTGCCCCAATCGCCAATGTGATTATCTGTAACCACGCGATGACCGAGCAACCGCAGCACGCGCGCGAGGCTGTCGCCGAGAATCGTGGAGCGGATGTGGCCGACGTGCATCGGTTTGGCGACATTGGGTGAGCTGAAATCAACGACCACCGTACGCGGCGTGGCTGCGGGGGTGATGAACGGCTTGGCGCTGGCGAGCGCGGTTTGCAGCGCGACGTTCACCGCCTCGGGCCGCAGGCGGAAATTCAAAAAACCGGGGCCGGCGATTTCCACCGGCTCGCACCATTCGGCCACATCGAGCTGCGCCACGACGTCAGTGGCGAGTTGGCGGGGATTCATTTGCCGTTGTTTGGCGAGCCCCATTAGCGCGTTGCTTTGGAAATCACCGTGCCTGGCATCGGCGCACACGCGGACGAGCACGCGGCGGACGTCGGCCTCGGGCAGCACCGCGGTGGTGGCGGCTTGCAGGCGGGATTCGATGTGCCCCTGAATCACTCGATTTCTCTTTTGCAGCGGCGCTATTGTTTGGCCGGTTGACTGATGATTTCTAAAATCGCCTCGGCATCGTCCGCTTGCTCGAGCGATTGGCGGAACTCTTTGTTGTGCAGCAACTTGGCGATGTTGGCGAGAGTGTGCAGGTGTTTTTGAAACTGGCCTTGCGGCACGAGAAACAGCACCACCAGATTTACCGGTTGATTATCCAATGCCTCGAAATCAATCCCCTCGACCGATCGCCCCAGCGCGCCCACCACTTCATCAATGAGATCGGTGGAGGCGTGCGGAATGCCGATGCCAAAGCCAATGCCGGTGCTCATCGAGTTCTCGCGCTTTTTTACGGCGTCGATGATGGCATCGCGATCCTTGGCGGCGATAGCACCGCTAGACACGAGTTGGTCGACCAATTCATCAATCGCCTCCCAGCGATTAGTGGCCTGCAAAGATGGCACGATGTGATCGGCCCGTACTATTTCGCTTAGCGTCATATTTCGTCGCGCGCATTCGGCACGAAGCGGGCGGCTAATTCAAGGCCGAATTGCCCGCATCCCACGCACGAGTCGCCAGCGCGGCAAGGTCACGAAGCGCATCGACCGTGCCCGCGCCCGCTATTTTCAAGGCATCCAGCGTGTCTGGGCCATCGAGTAAATGCGGCAAACCCAACAATAACACCAGCGCATTTCCCAAAAAAATGATG
>CAUZWB010000062.1:0-8582 GCA_963583525.1 Verrucomicrobiia bacterium
AGAGTTGCATCCGCGCGGCGAGTTCATGGCTGGCGATGCGGGCGGCGAGATTGGCGTCGCCGGGGTTGCGTTTGAGGTGTTGGTCGTTGAGCAGTTTCAATAAATCACGGGCGGCGAGGTCGGTTTTTTTTGAAACGGATTCGGGCGGCTTCAGGTTTTGGATCGGTTGTTTAGAATTGAAGGGAGTGCCTTGAAACACGGCGGGCAGAAATCCGGCGCCCCAGTTGTTGACGCTTGCCTGCGGAACACCGCGCGGATCCGGAATGGCGACGAACGCGGGCAGGTTTTCATTTTCGGATCCGAGGGCGTAGGTGATCCACGCGCCCATGCTGGGAAATCCATCGAGGGTGAAGCCGGTGGAAATGAAATTTTCAGCCGGGCCGTGGGTGTTCGATTTGCTCGTGAGCGAATGAACGAAGGCGTAATCATCGGCCATCGCGGCAAGATGGGGGACCATGTCCGAGCACATTTTTCCAGTTTGGCCATATGGGCGAAACGGGTATTGCGGCCGGGCCAGATTGCCGGCCGGGCCCTGGAACGTGACCGCCGGACCGTTTTTCAAAGGCTTTCCGTCGTGCTTAATCAGCTCGGGTTTGTAGTCCCAAGTTTCCAACTGGCTACATGCTCCGGCGCAGAAAATGACCAAAACATTTTTTGCTTTGGCGGGCTGATGCGGCGGACGCACCGCGTGCGGACGGGCGGGGTTAATGTTGGGCCTGTCGGCGAGCAGACCTTGTTTGCTTAACAGAGTCGTGAGCGCGATCGCGCCGAGGCCGGTTGCGGATTGGCCAAGAAAATCGCGCCGATTAAGCAGGCTCAGGCCATGGCTGGAAAGGGCGCGGTTCATGGCAGGAATAGAAACTCATTGCTGTTGAACAATGCGCGGCAAAGCGTGGCGAGGCCGTGGGCTTCGGCTGTGGCCATGGCGGCCTTGGCTTCGATGGGTTTGGGCGGCCGGCCCAAAGCGTGTTGGAAGGCGCGGGTGACCTGTTGGCCGAGGTCATCGCCGGTTTCCGTGATGACGCGCTTAGAAAAAATGGCGGCCTGCTGATTGATAAAGGGGCTGTTGAACAGGTTGAGTGCCTGGATGGCGGTGGTGGATTGCTTGCGGTGAGGCATGGCCTGGCCGGCATCGGGGATGTCGAATGCGCCAAAAACGGGGACGGGTTCCATGCGGATTTTGTGTTGGTAAATCATGCGGCGGAGTTCGTTTGGGGTAAAGTCGGTCACCGTCGGGAATCCGCTGAGGCCGCCACGGGTTTTAAAAAAACTGAAGCCCGGCCCGCCGGCTTTGAGATTCAAGTTGCCGCTCACAAAGAGGATGCTGTCGCGAATGGCTTCGGCTTCAAGTCGGCGCGATGGGAATCGCCAAAGCAGGCGGGTATCCGAGTCCAACGTTTGCCCCGCCTCATTGATCAGATTCGTTTGCCGGTAGGTTTTACTTAGCAAAATCAACTTGTGCAGGTGCTTGATGGACCAGCCGCTTCGGATGAATTCCGTGGCTAGCCAGTCGAGTAATTCAGGGTGCGAAGGCCGGGTGCCGTTGCGTCCGAAATCGCTGCTGGTCGAGACGAGGCCGGTGCCAAAATGAAACTGCCAAATGCGGTTTACCATCACGCGTGCGGGGAGCGGGTTCTCCGGAGACACAATCCATTTGGCAAGGGTGATGCGGCGGTTTTGCTCAGCCTCCCCGAGCTTGAGCCCGAGCTTGCCGAGCACGGCGGGGACGTGTGCGTTGATGCGGGCCATGCGTTGTTCGGCGTTGCCTCGGCGCAGGACATAGGTCGGCTCGGCGGTGGTGAAGTTACCGGAATAGATTCGTTTCGGTTTGGCTAATCGATCGCGCTCAGCCACTCGCTTTTTTCGTTCAGTCTCGAGCCGGTTGGCTTGGTCGGCGGCATTTTTTGGAAGCAGTCGATGGGCAAATTGGGCGGAAGCGTTGGGCGTGCCAAACGGTAGGCGGTCTTTCTCGGTCGCCACGGTTCGCCATTCATTGGTGGTTAAGCCGGTCTGAATCGTATAGCGAATGGCAAGTCGATCCCGAAATTTTAAATCACGATCGCGCGCCCATTCGATGCGGTTAACTAGCTGAGCCTGCGCAAACTCAAGCTGCACCCAGCCGTTGGTTTTCTGGCTGCTGATGAAACTCCGGCCGTTGCCGTATTTGCCGTCATTGAGGTGGCGGAGCTTGTGTTGGCTGTTGTTCCACGCACCGGAAGAGGTGGCTTTGGTTCCGTATTGGGGCCGGGCGAGGTTGACCGAGTTGGTGAGGGCGGAGAAAACTTCGAGTTCGTCGAGGCACGGTTCGTGCCGGAAATTATCCATCGTTTCGTGAAAAATCATGCGCACAAACTTTGCCTTCACCGGTTCAAAATTTTCGACATTTAGAATCGTGCTTGGCGCGGCACGCAGGTGCGGGCGGTCGAGCTGGGCTGTGGAGTCGAGGGCTTCCTGAAGGATGATCACATCGGCCGTGATGCCTGTGCCGGTTTCGCCGCCGCGAAGAATGATGAGACTTTTCACGGTAAACTCGTGAACGCCCGCATCGTGGACACCGCTCCAAAGCGGGCGTGTTTCCGTTTCGCCTTCGGAGATTCCTGAGAAGTGGTATTGATCAATCTTCGCAATTTCCTGCTGGTCGTTTTTCGTGTTCAGATCCCCATCGCGATCCAGCATGTAACGGGCATCGCGTGTGTGGACACCGCTGCCATGCGCGCCCCAAGAAAGCCAAATGCGAAATCGCCCGGACGCGTTGGGGTTGTAGCTAAACACATCTTCGGCGGGCGCGTGTTTCCACCATGTGTAACGCCCGCGACTCAGGTTGGGGAGCCGTGTTGCATCACCCGGGTCCTTCAAATATCCGCGCTTCGTCCCGTCGGGGTTGGTGCCGTGCCCCTGTTTGGCTTTGAGATGAGTGGTGAACCGGGCGTCCTCGTCATCAATCAAAATGGTGCGTCCGGAAAAAACTTTTGGTTCGAAAGTGCGCAGCTGAAAATCCAGTTTCTGAATCTGTTCGGTTAGCAGTTTGGCCTTCGCCAGATTGTTTTTTGTTTCTTCAGTTTCAATTTCACGCTCGCCGTAAGTAACCCCCGCGAAAAATGCCTGCATGGCGTAATAATCCTTCTGGGTGATTGGATCAAATTTATGATCGTGGCAACGAGCGCATCCCACGGTTAGCCCAAGAAAAGTATCGCAAGTTCCGACAATGATTTCATTAAGCGCATCCTGTCGCGCTGCCCGGATGGAAGCTGCATCCTTGCCAATCTGCCCGGGCAACAAGACCGCGGCGGCAACTAAAAATCCGGTACC
The DNA here is from genome assembly GCA_963583525.1 of Verrucomicrobiia bacterium. Lineage (GTDB taxonomy): Bacteria > Verrucomicrobiota > Verrucomicrobiia > Limisphaerales > UBA1100 > JACNJL01. The sequence continues at coordinate 3,310 of CAUZWB010000062.1, forward strand.
CGCCGGTTCTCCCGCTGAATCGCCGGCGATTTGCTCGAAGGCAAATTGGTTGTATGGTTTGTCTTTGTTAAAAGCACGAATCACATAATCACGATACGGCCACGCATTCGCGCGCGGCGTGTTGACTTCGAAACCATGCGTGTCGGCATAACGCACCACATCCAGCCAATGCTGCGCCCAACGCTCCCCGTAGCGCGGCGAGGCCAGATATTTTTCGACTATTTTGCCGTAGGCCACATCCGTTGTGCGTTGGTCTTTCAAAAACTCCCGCACCGCTCGCGGCGTCGGCGGCAGGCCGGTGAGGTCGAGTGCCACCCGCCGTATTAGCATGGCACGATCCGCCTCGGCTGAAAACGTGAGTTTCTTTTCGCGCAGTTTTTGACCTACAAAGAAATCAATGGGATGAATGTTTTTCGGGACATCCGCACGCTTCATTGGCCGCAATGACCAGTGCGCCTCCCCTGCCAGCAGTGTGACAGTGAATGCTGTGAAAATTAAAATGATGCCAAGGCGATTCATCTGAAACGGAATTAACTTTGGTCGGCAACGTTGAAGTGAATTTCCAACCTCGTCAACGGCCTTTGTTTGAAGTGGATTTTACTGTGCCCGTTTCCGAAGGGGCGGTACGGTTGGCAGGTGAACGTATCCATCCATCGTCGCCAATTTATGCAGGCTTCGGCACTTGCTGTCGGTTCAGGATTATTGCCGCGCAAAGCTGAAGGGGCCCCGGGCCTTCGGAAGTTTCGGATTTGGGATGCGCATTGCCATCTCGGCAGACAGGGAGCTGGCTCGAGGCAGCGTGCCGGTGAATTGTTGGCGGTCGCAGGTCGGATGGGGATAGAGAAAGTGCTCATCGCGATGGGGCGCACACCGCACTTGGCCGATCCCACGCCGGCGCAGCTCGTTGAAAAAAACAACGACATGATGGCCGCGCTCGATGCGTTTCCGAATGAGACGCTCGGGCTCGTGTACGTGAGCCCGAAACATCCGGCGGCGAGCGTGGCGGAGATTGACCGCTGCCTGAAACATCCGCGCGTGGTGGGGCTGAAACTTTGGATTGCCGCCAAGTGCTCCGTGCCCGCGATCGACCCCATCATCGCGCGCGCCGCCGCCCATCGCGCGACGATTCACCAGCACGTGTGGGACAAGGCGGGCGGCAACAACGTCGGCGAGTCAAAGCCGGAAGATTTGGCGGCGCTCGCGCGGCGGCATCCGAAAGTGCAATTCATCGCTATGCACAGCGGCGGCAATTGGGAACGCGGATTGCGCGCGCTGCGCACGGTGCCGAATGTGTCCGCCGAGGTCGCGGGCTCCGATCCGGTCGCAGGTTTTGTGGAAATGGCCGTGCGCGAGTTGGGCGAGGACCGCGTTATTTGGGGCAGCGATGCCGGCGGCCGCAGCTTCGCTTCGCAACTGGCCAAGGTGTACGCCGCGCGCATTCCTGATGCCGCGAAGCAAAAAATCCTGTGCGACAATTTCCGAAAACAAGCCGAGCGCGCGATGCGTTTTAAACAAAAATAAAATGCCGATCACTGACACCAACGCGCATCTTTCCCGCTGGCCTTTCCGCCGCGTGGCGAACGACGACCCGCCTTCATTGGTCGCCCAGCTCAAGCGTCTCGCCATCACCGAGGCGTGGACCGGCAGCTATGATGCGTTGCTGCACCGCGACCTCTCGGCGGTGAACGAGCGGATTGTTGCCGATTGCCAACGCCACGGCGCGGGCGTGCTCCGGCCTATTGGCTGCGTGAATCCAACGCTGCCCGATTGGGAGGAAGACCTCCGACGCTGCGATGAGGTTTATAAAATGAAGGGGATTCGGTTGTATCCGAATTACCATCTGTACGAATTGACCGATGAGCGTTTCAAAAAACTGTTTGCGATGGCCTCCGCGCGCGGGTTGCTCGTGCAAATCGCGGTGATGATGGAGGATGAACGCACGCAACATCCGCTGGTCCGCGTGCCGCACGTCAACACCGCGCCGCTTATCGATTTGTTGAAGCAAACGCCCAAGGCACGCGTGATGCTGCTCAACGGCTTTCGCGCTGTGCGCGCCGGATTGCTTCTGCGGCTACAGGCAACGCGGCGCGTGTGGTTTGACCTTTCCACCCTCGAGGGCATGGCCGGCATCAGTCGAATTCTGAAACAAGTGCCTGCCGATCGCCTTGTGTTCGGCACTGGCGCGCCGTTTTATATTCCCGAGTCGGCGGTTTTGAAGTTGAAGGAATCGAAACTAACGAAGGGTCAGCTCGACGCAATTCAGTTCAAGAACGCGCAGGCGCTTTAAGCCTGCAAATGCTTTGCGAAAAACTGCTGCGTCTTGTTCCACATTTTCTCTGAAAGCACGTGGCCGGTTTTGGGCTCGATGAAGGCGGAAAAGTTTTCCGGCGCACCGGCCTCGGCGTAGGCTTTGGCGATGGTCTTCACGCCGGCGTGGGCTTCTTTGATCGGCGTGCCGCGGTCGGTTTCGCCGAGGTTGAGATGCAGCGCGCGCGGGGCGGTGAGTGCGGCGATGTCGGGGGTGTCGCCGTGTTCGTAGACGCCGGGGATGAAGTTGGGAAAACAATGCAGCAGCTTGGTGCGGTGGATGCCGGCGTAGGTGGGGAGGCAGCAGTTGCCGACCAGCGCACGCAGGCGCGGCTCCCACGGGCCAACCAGCCACGTGTGCGTGGAGCCCATGCTGTGGCCGTAGCAGCCGATGCGCTCGGTCTTCACTTCGGGGCGCGAGACGAGGTAATCGACGGCGCGCCGCATGTCCAAAATATTTTTCCACGCCATGCATTGGCCGGCGACGGTGTAGCGCAGGAATTCAAAACGCTCGTACGCGCCGCCGCGCAGTTTTTTCTGCGGGTCTTGCCGTTCCTCAAAGCAAAGCGCGTCCGGGCAGAGCACCACGTAGCCGAGCTTGGCCAACGCCGCGCCGGTATGGTGCATCGGATTGCCGGCGAGCCCGGCCGGTTCTGTTTTGCCGAGGTGATATTGGCCTGCGTGTTGATGCCAAATGGCGATGGCCGGCGCGGTGGATTTGTCGCTCACGCCATCGGGCACCAGCAGAATCGCCGGGCAACGGTCGCCCGGCTCGAGTTCGTAGGTGAGCCACTCGAGGCGGTAGCCGTCCTTTTGCTCGGTCTTGATTTTTTTTGGCTTGAGGTCACCGCCCTCGGGCCATGGGCCACCGAGGCCCTCGAGGAGTTTTTTGCGGAAGAGTTCAGTTTTCTTTTTCACGGCAGGTTTGGCTTGGGTTTGAGCGGTTGCAGTAGTCGCGGCCAGCGCGGTGGCTCCGGCGGCGAGGGTGGTGGACTTGATGAATTCTCGGCGGTTCGGCATGGCTTTCCTTTGTGTTTCAAAAAGGCTACCATCCACGCTGTGGATGGCAAGAACATGAAAAATTACACATATATTTTTGGAATCACGCTGACTGTCCTGTTCGCCTTGGTGTTGGCTGCACCGGCGAAGGACGCCAAGCCGAAGCTTAAGAAGCCTTACCTGCTGAATACCTGCATCGTTGCGGGCAATAAACTGGGAAGCACGGGGAAGCCGGTGACGCTTGTTCACAAGGGGCAGGACGTGAACTTCTGCGGCAAGGCCTGCATCAAAAAATTTACTGCCGAACCGAAAAAATATTTGGTGAAACTTGTTGTGCAACCCGGGAGGCGCGTCACGCATACAAAGGATTCGCTGAAGGTCGTGAAAGCCCGGCTGGCGAAAGGCGAGGCCGTTCTCATTGATGTGCGTGAACCCTTCGAGTGGAATGACGGCCACCTCAAAGCCGCCACGCTTGTGCCGTTGAGCGACCTCCGCGAGGCTAAGGATGACGCGGAGTTTGCGAAAAAGCTGGCGAAGAAACTGCCTGCCAAAAAAATCATTTACCTCCACTGCCGTTCCGGCGGCCGCGTACTGGCGGCCACGCCCATTTTGCGCGCGATGAAGTTTGATGTCCGCCCCCTCAAGGCGGGCTACAGCACGCTCTTGAAGGAAGGTTTCGAAAAGGCAAAGTAAGGGAGCGGGCGTGCTTTATTTCGCCAACTGTTTTCGGACGAGCGCGGATTGTTGGCCGTTGAGCACTTGCCAGCAGGCGAGGCCGTTGCCGACGAGGTTCCATTCGTCGAATTCCCATGTGACTTTTTTGTCTTTGGTGATTTCGAAAATCTGTGGGTTCTGATCGCCGGCGTGGCAGTTGCCGATGATGCGGTTGCCGTTTTTGAGTTCCTGCAGACAGGTCATCCAGCCGAGGCCAATGTCGGCGCCGGGGACTTTGTCTTTGATTTGCCACACCACTTTTTTGGCGGGCGTGACCTCGACCACGCTTTTGCCGCCGCCGGAGGCGATGAGGGTGTTGCCGTTCTTCAACCGAATGGCGCCGTACACGCGGGTGTTGATTAAATAATCCCAGACGATTTCGCCTTTGCGATTGTACTCGGTCACCACGCCGGGTTGTTCGGAACAGACGAGCAGCGTGCCCGTGGGCGTGTGGCGTGCCCAGCGAGTGCTTTGGGTACCGCCTTTTTTTAGGGCAAACTGATGGACGAGCTTACCTTGTTTATCCACCTCGATCACGCGGCCGACGCCGCTTTCGACAATCATCGTGCTGCCATTCTTCAATCGCGCAAAGGCGTGCACGTCCACGCGTTTGCCGGCGTTGCCGTTTTGTTTAGCGGAGTCGTAAGTCCACACCACTTTTTTGCCGAGCGTGATTTCCTTGAGCGTGGTCCACGTGTCGTGAAATAAAATATTTCCATTCGGCAGCAAGTGCACGTCGTGATGGCCGGTGTGGCCGCGCTGGGGGCCGGCGGTTTTGTGTGACCAAATGACTTCGCCCTTGGCGTCAGTGATGGCGAGAATATTTTTTCCGTAGGACGCACCGACGAGCACCAATCGCTCGGCGTGAGCGGTGAGTGGGGAAAGTGAAAAGGCAAAGGCGGTTAGCAGTGGAAGGAGTGATTTCATTTGCGTTGAGGATCCTGTTTTTGTTGGGGGCATGCAAATCATTTTAAGCTGTCGCGACAAACTCGCAGCATGTTGCCGCCGATAATTTTTCGAATTTCATCATCTTTGTATCCGCGTTGCACAAGGCCAACGGTGAACAGTGGCCAGTTGGTCCAGGCGATCGAAAGGCGGGCCTGCGGTTGTGGGCGCAGGCTACCTACGGGCCAGAAGTAACGCCATTGGGTGCGGGATCTTTGTGATTTAGGAATCTTGGCCGCTTCTGCTGCTTGGTTTCGGGAGGTGTATGAAACATCGGAGCCAATGCCGACGTGGTTGATGTTGGTGGT
>CAUZWB010000063.1:0-8506 GCA_963583525.1 Verrucomicrobiia bacterium
TCTGTGGGGTTTGGGGTTAAGGTATCGAACAACGCAGCCATTTCGGCGGCTTTGTGTTCGACGGAAAAATTTTCACGTACGGTCTCTCGCGCCTTGAGGCCGAGGGTTTTGGCTTCGGTCGGATTGTGCAGCATTTTTTCGATGGCGTTGGCGAGGCTTTCGGGCCCGTCGTGTTTGTAGCACACGCCGCCGCCGGTGGCTTCCACCAATTCCGGAAAAGACGCACACCGCGGCTGCACCACCGGCACGCCCGCGGCCATTGCTTCGATGATATAAAATCCAAAGGATTCCCCAAACTGCGCGGGCACCGAAAGCACGGAGAGCGATTTAAGGAAATCCAGTTTTGCTTCGCGGCTGAGATTGGGGTGAAACTCCACATCGCCCAACAACGCTTTGGCGTGTAGCCGCGCGCGCATGCGCTCGACAAAGGGTTCGTCCATCGGCCGGCAGCCGCCGCCGATTTTGAGGCGCAACTGCGGGATGGAGTTGTCGGCCTTGAGCTTGATGAAGGCGTCGATGAGCGTATCGAGGCCTTTGTCTTTGCAAAGTCTTGCGAAGAAACCAATCACCGGCGGATTGGGCGCTACGCGTTCGGAGGTGTAGCCTTCGTGGTTAATGCCGTTGTGAATCACGCGTACGCGGTCGGCGGTCAGTTTGAGTTTGTCGCGCATTTGCGCCGCGTAAAATTCGCTGGGCGCGATGAAGCATTCCACCTCGCGCGCGCGTTCGGCCATCAGTTCCCAAACCGATTCGCGCAAGCCCTCCGCCATGTTGTCGATGTATGGCGCTTCGTTCTGTAGCATGCAAACTATCGGTGCGCCGAGTGCCTCCTTTAGCTGCCGCGCCAGCCCGAGCAGCATACAATTGGAAAGGCAAATGACGTCCGGCCGTGGCTGGGTGTTCAGCCATTCGATGAGCTGCTCAAGTTCGCGCGCCTGATGTCCGGCTTCGCCGCGCAACATCGAGAGGGTGATTTCACCGACGTCCTCGGCGTTCGTTTTCCCCATCCGACTTGAAGCCAGATTCAGCAACCTTTCCGATCCAACTATCCGATGCAGCCATTGTGGCGCGTTGCGATAGAAAGGCGATTTCTGTTCCAAATAAACATTCACGCCATTATAAAAAATCGGTGAATCCTCCGTTTGGTTTTCCTCATCCAACATTAGCGGAAGATAAAGCGGCACCATTGTCACCTTATGCCCCGCCTTACGCAGTGCGCCCACCAGCGCGTTATCACGGAAACAATTTCCGCAATACATATTTCCTGCGCCGGGTGTGATTTGGATGATGTTCACTGCAACGGCTCTCCCAAGTCCAATGCCTCCGGCACTTCGCAAAAATCTTCGATGCACTTGAACATGTGAGTGAAATCTTTGTTCACGTCGCCGGATAAACAATCGGTGACGTCGCCGGCCACGTCGGGGTGTTTTTTGACCAGTTTACCGAAGCTGAAATTTTCGTTGTAAAAGGCGTAGCACAGTTTGCGCATATTTTCGATGCCTTCGCGGAGTTCGGTGGCGTAATCGGTGAAGCGTTCGGGGGAGAGATCGTTTGCTTCAAATGCTTCGTGCGCGGCGTCGGCGGCCATCACGCCGCTTTTGAGGGCGAGCATGAGGCCGCTGGAAAATACGGGATCGAGAAAACAAAAAGCATCGCCGAGCAACAACAAGCCGTGCGTGCCGCAGTGGCGTGAGTGGTGCGTGAACTCGTTGGTGATATAATAATCGCCGAATTGTGTCGCTGGCGCGAGGTTGTCTTTCACCCATTGATTATTTTCAATCTCGCGCTCGAGCATCGCTTTTGGATCGCGCACGCCGTCGCGGCTGAGGTATTTCCCCTCGGCCACCACGCCCACGCTGGCGCGGTCGTCGTGCAGCGGGATCCACCAAAACCAGCCTTTTTGTGGCACAAACGCCACGCCGGTCGCGCCCTCGTCGATGCCCTTTTGCCGCACGGCACCTTTATAGTAGGTCCACACGGCGATTTTGTTGAGGAACGGATCGCGTTTGCGCCAGCCGTTGCGCGTGGCGGTGAGGGCTTCCTTGCCGGTGGCGTCAAAGGTGAGAGGTGCGCGGAATTCTTTTTCCTCGCCGGCCTTCGTGACGGCGCGCACGCCGACAACTTTTTTTCCTTCCCAAATTAATTCTTTCACTGAAATTTCCTCGATGACTTCCGCGCCTTTGTCGCGGGCGTTGTTGAGGAGCATTTCGTCAAACTCCGAGCGCATCACCTGCCAAGTTTGTGCGACAGTTTCGCGGTCGTACCGGTCAAAAAAATAAAAGGGCTGGCTCGCCTTGCCATCGGGCGAGACGAACTGCACGCTGTATTTTTTGGTGAAGGCTGATTGCTTGAGTTTTTCAATCATGCCCAAACGCTCGAGCGGTTGGTACGTGAAAGGTAGGAGCGATTCGCCGATGTGATAACGCGGAAATTTTTCGCGCTCGAGCACCAACACGCGGCGACCGTGCTCAGCAAGAATGGCGGCGGCCGCGCTGCCGGCGGGACCCGCGCCAATGATAATGACGTCGTAAGCGTTAGTGTCCATCCACTATACTACCACATGAGATGCTGGGGGCAAAATCTCTACGATCTCCGCCAAGTGATTTCCGTTCAGGTTGCGGTGAATATTGCAGCGACCGTACAGTTCAGTGGAATCGGGTAGCCCCAATGCCTCCGTGATGAGCGGATCAGAGTTCACCCGAAAATATGCTTGTGGGCAGCTTTGGTGTAGGATGGTGTGATCGGCAAGGATGGTGCCGAGCGGCACGCTTTCGCCAAGAATCAATTCGCGCGCGGCTTCGGGGAATTGCTCGAGATGAATAGTAATCGCGCCAAACTCCACCGGTTGATTTCCCTCGCCTGCTTCGAGGATGACCTCGCGCGTGTAAGCGGCCTCGGTTACTTCGCGGTTAACCATCCGCAGATGAATGCGCGACCCGTGAAAATGCTCAAGCGTGGGCGTCATATCATCGGCGTGAACGAGCAGTTTTCGAAAAGGTTCGGGCATATCCGCGCCGTCGATGGGCAACAGCTCGGGCGGAGCGACGCCGCCGCGTTGATAAAAATCGAGCAGAGGCTTCGCAGCGTCGTGCAGGGAAAGTGTAGATGCGGGAGTGGACATCAGGCGTAGCGTGCGTTGCGGTGTTCGGGCAAAAAGAATTCGTGCAGCAGCCGGTCGACCTGCAGCAGTCCTTCGCGGTTGATGGACACGGTGTCGCCTTCGATGTTGAGGTAGCCCCATTCCTTGATGCGTCGGAGCGGTTCCGCAAAACGTTCTTGTGGATTCACGTTAAATTTTTTCTCAAAATAATTCAAACTCACCGAGCCCAGCTTGAGCTGCAAAATAAATTCCCGAATCAACCGCTCGTCATCGCTTGGCGTCAACGCGCGGTGGATGGGCAATTTGCCGCCGTTCACGCGCTCCACGTACGGATCGAAGTCGTGATGGTTTTGATAATGCACACCGCCGATGTGGCCGAAGGACGCGACGCCCAACGAAAGCAAATCCGCGCCAGCCCAAAGTTGGTCGCGGTATTCGAAGGTGCTCTTGGCTTTGTCCTTCACCGCCGTGTACGCGCTGCCGATGGTGTAACCGGCGGCTTCCAGCTCGGCGAAAGCGTAGTCGGTCCAGCGGCGTTTGGTTTCCCAATCGGCCACCGGCGCGTTGAGTTTACCGTCCTCCTGCATGCGTTTGTAAATGGTTGTGTTGTACGGCACCTCCATTTGATAAACCGTCACACTGTCGGGCGACATCTCGATGGTCTTGGCCACGCACGCCTTCCAATTGTCCTCCGTCTCGTCGAGCATCCCCGCGATGAGATCGATGTTGATTTGTGGAAACCCGACTTCGCGCGCGAAATTATAGGCGCGGTCAATCTCGCCGCCACGATGCGCGCGCCCGTTGATTTCTAAAATGTGATCGTCAAAATTCTCCACGCCCAAACTCAAGCGCGTGACGCCCACCTCGCGAATAATTTTTAGCTTCGCATCCGTCAACGTTCCCGGTTCGCACTCAAATGTCACCTCCTCCACCTCATCCCACGGCAGCAACGCCTTCATTCCGTCGGTGAGATAGCGCAGTTGTTTTGTGGAAAGATAACTCGGCGTGCCGCCGCCAAAATAAACAAAGCGCGGCTTGCGCCCGCCGATGAACGGTTTGCGCGCGTAAATTTCCAACTCCGTCAACGAGGCATCAAGATAGCTTTTAATCGCCGCCGAATCCTTGTCCGTGTACACGCGGAAATAACAAAAATGACAACGCTTTCGGCAAAATGGAATATGCAAATACAGCCCCAGCGGCGTCCCCTCATCCGGCGCGCGCTCCATCGCTTCCATCACCTCCGGCACTGCATCCGGTTGCCAAAAAGAAAACGGCGGATAATTCGACACAAAATAATTCCCAACCGTCGTCTGGGTTTCCAGTTGCGGCTTGGGCGTGGGTTCGGTGGATGAAGTGCTCATTTCTTTTTCGCGCCGAGGCAATACAACGTGCCGTCCTCGCTGCCGATGATTATTTTCCCGTCCACCACCGCCGGCGAAGCCGTGATGCTGTCGTCTGTTTCAAAACTCGAAAGTAATTTGCCGTCCTTCAGCCGCACAATGTACAGCCGCCCATCATTCGATCCCACAATCACTTTGTCGCCGCATACTACCGGCGAGCTGTTCACCTGCCCGCGCGTGCTGAAGGTCCACACTGCTTTGCCGTTGTCGCGCCGAACACAATGGATCCGTTTGTCTTCGCCGCCAAAAAGGACGCGATCTTTTGTCAGCGCCGGTGAAGATGAATAGGGGAACAGTCGGTCCTTATATTGCCACACCACTTTTTCCGTTTTGAGATCAATGCACAAAAACGCGCAGTCGTGATGTCCCACATACGCGCGTCCGCCTTCCGCGGCCATGCTGCCGATGATGTGCGATTGGGCGTCGATGGATTTCTGACGCTTGCCTTTGGCAATATCAATAATGTGCAGCATTGCATCGCAGCCGCCAAACATCGTGCGGCCATTGCTTAAAGCCGGCGATCCGTTCACATAATTTTCTGATTCATATTCCCAAATCTTTTTGCCGGTCTTCGCATTGAGACAATATAGGAAAAAATCGTGGCTGCCGATGATGACATAAGTTTCTTTTCCGTCGGGGCTCTTTGTCCAATTTGGGCCGCCGGTGATTTGGTCGCCCGTTTCAAATTCCCAAAGTTTGATGCCGGTCTTTGCATCGAGCGCATAGAACTTCCCGAAACTATTGCCAAAATAAACACGCCCGTCCAAAAACAATGCCGGAGCCTCTATGGGGTCTTTACTGTCGAACTCCCAAATTTTTTTGCCGTCAGCCAAATTCAGCGCGTAAAATTCTCCGTCATCCGAGCCAAAATAAACACGCCCATCGCCCACTACCGCCGAAGCTCTCACCGGTTTTTTAGCATCAAATTTCCAAAGTAACACCGGTTGGTCCGGCACCGCCCCCGCAGCCACGCCCGTGAGGCCGCGATTGCCGCGAAAAATAGGCCAATCCGCCCCGCGCAATATCGGCGCGATCAGAATGATCAAGGTGAGAATCCAGTGTTTCATAGTGGAATCATTGCGGGAAACATCCCTCAATAGACGTGAACCGCTCCATCCGCTTTCAGAAAACATCCCCCAAAACCATAGGGAAAGCAACGCAAAAATGTACGTGAACGTATGATTTTTCCCGGGAGGGCTCAGTTTCCCCTATCACAAACTTCCCTTGCTGCTCTGGAAATTTATTATTAAAATCAATCTTATGAATCCACGCGAGGCGTTGTTGGCGCTTAATCTTTTGCCGGAGGTGGGCTCGGTGGGGGTGCGGCGGTTGTTGGATCAGTTCGGCGATGCGCCGGCGATTTTGCGTGCGCCCGAGCGGGCGTTGATGGAAGTGGATCGCATCGGCCCCAAAATAGCCGGGCTCATCACGCGTTGGGAAAAACACGTGGACCTCGCGGGCGAGTTGAAACGCATCCGCGATTTTGGCTGCACGCTGCTCACGCAGGAAGATGATTTGTATCCGCCGCTGCTGCGCGAAATTTATGACCCGCCGATTATTCTCTACGTGCGCGGTAATCTGGAGAAACGCGACCGGCACGCCATCGCGATGGTCGGCACGCGGCAATCCACGCTGTACGGGCGCGAAGCGTGCGGACGCTTGGCCGGACAACTCGCCGCCAGCGGCATCACCGTGGTGAGCGGTGGCGCGCGCGGCATCGACACCGCCGCACACGAAGCCGCACTACGCGCGGGCGGCCGTACCATCGCCGTGCTCGGCACCGGGATGGATATTGTTTACCCCGCCGAAAATATTGAACTCTTCAAACGTATCGCCGAAAGCGGCGCGGTGATTACCCAATTCCCATTTGGCCGCCGGGGCGACAAACAAAGTTTTCCGATCCGCAACCGCATCGTCGCGGGCATGACGCAGGGCACTGTCGTCGTCGAGGCCAACCGCTCCAGCGGCGCGCTAATCACTGCCAATTTCGCTGCCGAATATGGCCGCACGGTTTACGCTGTGCCCGGCCAAATCAATTCCCCGCGCAGCGCCGGTTGTCACGGCTTGATAAAAGACGGCGCGCAACTTTGCGAATCCGCCGAGGACGTGTTGGCTGAGTTTTCCAATTTTAATTACAGTTCCAATGACCAACCCGAGCTGCCGCTGCCCGCGCTCACGCCCGCCGAGCAATCCATTTACAACGTGCTCACCCACGAGGAAATGCAACAGGACACCATCATCCGCCGCAGCGAACTCCCCGCCGCCCAAGTTTCCGTGGCCCTCCTCCAACTCGAAATGAAAAAACTAATCCAACAACACCCCGGCCGCCTCTTCACCCGCGCGCGTTGAATTTAAGGGTTGGCAGCCGAGCTCTCTCTGCGACAATGCGGCCGTGAACGGCAAACTTTTCATCGGGTTAGTGTTGGGATGCGCCTGGCTTGAGGTATCCGCGGCGGTTCCGTTTCCCAAGCTGTCGGCGGATTTTGACCAATCGATGATGCCGTTGCTGAAGCGGTTGTGCCTGGACTGTCATTCGACGGAAAAGGAAAAGGGCGAGCTGGACTTGGAGCGGTTTGGGAAACTGGCTGATGTGCGGATGGCGCCGAAGGTTTGGCAGAAGGTGGTGGAGATGATTGAGGATGGCGAGATGCCGCCGAAGAAGGAGGCGCAGTTTTCGGCGGCGGAGCGGAAGGTTTTTCTTGGATGGGTGAAGAGTTATCTCAATGCCGAGGCGCTGGCGAGTGCGGGCGATCCGGGGCGGGTGGTGCTGCGGCGGTTGAGCAATGCGGAGTACACGTACACGCTGCGCGACCTCACCGGCGTAAAGCTGTCGCCGGCGCGGGAGTTTCCGGTGGACGGCGCGGCGGGCGAGGGGTTCATGAACGTGGGTGACGCGATGGCGATGTCGCCGGCGTTGGTGCAGAAATATCTGGATGCCGCCAAGGACGTGGCCCAGCACGCGGTGCTGACGCCCGATGGGATTCGCTTTTCGCTCGGCACCTCGCGGCGCGATTGGGCGGATGAATTGCTGTATGAAATCCGCGCGATTTATGCGCGGCACACTTCCGGCGCGGCGGCCACGGACAAGGTGTATGCGTGGGATCCCGGGGCGCTGGATCGCGCGATGAACTCCAGCGGTCGCGTGGATGTGTTTCATTATCTGCACGCGGTGGTGGAAAACCGGGATCGGCTGATGAAGGATCCAGCGGCGGCGAGCGAGGTGGCGCGGGAGAAAAAATTGAACGCGAAGTATCTCCGGCGCATGGCGGATTTGTTGGTGGACAAAAACCCGTCGTTGTTGCTGCGGAATCTTCGCGATGACTTGCGAACGGCGAAGCCCGGGGATGTCCGCGCGCAGATTGTGGGGGATGTCCGGAAGTGGCAGACGAAGCTGTGGAAGTTTGAGAAGGTGGGGCAAATCGGCCGGCAAGGCCGGGCGAATGCCTGGATGAACCCGGTGACGCCGGTGGTGGGGCGGCAGGAGTTGCGGTTGAAATTGCCGAAGCAGGCGAAAGGGGAAATCACAGTTTACCTGGCGGCGGGCGACGCGGGCGATGGCGCGGAGCATGACGTGGTGTTGTGGGGCAATCCCCGCTTGGTGATTGCCGGTCAGCCACCGATTCCGCTGGGCATGGTGAACGGACTGGCGCCGCGCATGGCGTTGCTGCAGTTGAATGAATTGCGGCGGACGGGGCAGTATTTAAAAGTCATCGCCGAGGCGCACGCCAGCGGCAAGCCGATTGAAGCAGTAGCCAAGGGGAGCGGGCTGGATGCGCGGGTGCTGGCGAATTGGGTGGCGGCGATGCAGCTCGGCCAGTTTGCCCAGCCGACGGTGAATGGGCGGTTCACGAAAAAAATTTCCAACATCGGCGGTTATGGTGGCGTTCGCGGCTGGGGCGTTCCCGGTACGCCGAGCATGCTGGCCAACAAGTCGGTGGACATGCGCCGCTTCTCGACGCTCACCATTCCGGGCCGCAGCGTGCACGTGCATCCGTCGCCGACCAAG
>CAUZWB010000064.1:0-8418 GCA_963583525.1 Verrucomicrobiia bacterium
CGATCGACGAGGCGGTTCGTACGCCCAATGCTTGCCCCACTTCGCGCCGGCGTCCACCCATGCCTTGAGCGTTGCCTTTTGCTCGGCGGTGAGCTTGAGCTTCGAATCCGGCGGCGGCATTTGCTCGTCGGGGTCATCGGAAAAAATCCGTGAGATCAATTCACTCTCCGCGCTTTTGCCCGGCACAATCACCTCCGCCTTCGCGTCCTTCTCTTGGTCCAGCCGCAGCTTCGCCTTGCGCGCGTTGGCATCGGGCCCATGGCAGGTGAAACAGTGGTTCGAAAGAATCGGCAGCACTTCGCGGCTAAAATCCAGCGCAGCCTTTGCGGTTGGGGCGGCACTTGCAGCCATTGGCAACAGCAAAAAAATGATGTGCAACAAGCGTGGCATCGGCGGCAGTTTGGCGGATGAGTGAATTTTGTCCAGTCGGGAGCGTTAACTGATTTTCACCGCGTGCGCCGACTTGTAATCAAGCGCGGGGTTCACCAGCTTCGCATCGTTTTGCAGGAAATGAAACGTCACGGCCCGGCGAGGGAAGGCACTGCGATTGGCGGATGATTGATGCAGCGTGTTGCCGTGATGAAATGACACGGCGCCGCTGGGAACCGGCGCAGGCGTCATGGGATACTTTGCGGCAACGGGCGCGGGCACTTGGAGGTTGAAAGGCTCGCCCTCGGGCGCGGCGTGTTCCAGCACCGGCTCGCGGTGGCTGCCGTGCCCGTAATGCAGGCAGCCGTTTTCTTCCGTGGCGGCGTCGAGGGCAATCCACGTGGTGAGCAGCGCATCGGGGTTGTCCGGCGCGAAATAAAAATTATCCTGATGCACCGGCTTCGGCCCGCCCACGCTCGGCGCCTTGCAAAAAATCTGGCTGAAGAAGAGGCTCACGCCTTGGCCGATCAACTGCTCCACCGCCTCCACCAGTGCGGGCGTCAGCGCCAGCTCGCGAAAGGCCGCGCGGTGGTACACCGGATTATCCAGCTTGCGAAACGGGCTGGCGGGATCGGCGGGATTTTCGAGGTACCACTGCCGCTGTTCATCGGTGAGGGTCGTGCGAAATTCAGCGTCCCACTCGGCGAGATCTGCCAGCGCGCCGTCGATCTGTTCCACGCCAAATAAGCCCAGCCCGGTCAACTGACCATCACGTCGGAAATTTTCTATTTGTTCGACCGCGAGCATTGCATTAGCCCACCGCATCTTCCAAGGCCGGCGGCCGGGTAGTCTGTCGGATGTCCGGTATTTGTCCAGTCGGGAGCGTGGACTGCTCCGCCAAACCTATGGTTTTGTCTGGAAATCACGTGTTTTTTTTTGTTTTTCAGTCAAAAATCAGTAAATTCATCACGCTGCCAATCCACTCCGAATTAAGCCCTTGTGCAAGTGTAGCGGGAGGCATATCCATGATAATCTTTCCGGTTGATTGTAGTAGGTGGGCGTGAAGAGTTTTCTGTAGGGTGGCGGTGTATGAAACAGATTCTCCTGATGATTGCGGTGGTGGGGTGTGGCCCAAGTGCAGAATCTACAGCAACCCTACGAAGTAACCCTTGCCTCTGGCACGCTCTCGCCTGTGGCCCAAAAAACCAAGACCTCACTCGCGCTGGCGAAACAAGTGCTCGAAATCGAGCTGGACGAACTGTAGGCTGTGCGGTCGCAATTGGACGCGTAGTTCACACGCGCGGTGAAGCAGTGAATCAACTGCTCAAAAAAGAAGCTGAAGAGTATTCTGAATCGTCAGATCTTACTGATCCCAAGAACCGTATTTTGGATTTCATGCCTGATGACCCTTCGCTTAACTAGTCATGATTCGGTAAATATGAACAAACCAATTGAACAGTCGTACTGGGTAGAAAAAGGAAAATTCCTTGCCGGGGAATATCCTCGCAAACTTGATGAGGGAGCTTCTAGACAAAAGTTGAGAAAATTCATCGATGTAGGGGTCAATAGTTTTGTTGACTTAACTGAAGAGTATGAACTGGAGCCATACCAACATTTGTTCAATGAAATCGACGCAGGTGATGTTCGATACATACGCTTTCCCATAAGAGATGTATCGATCCCGGATGATCCGATACAAGTTGTTGAAATTCTGGATTATATTGATCAGGAAATACAAGATGGAAGGGTCGTTTATATCCATTGTTGGGGCGGGATCGGTCGGACTGGGACAATTGCTGGATGCTGGTTTTCCCGCCACGGGGAGAAAGGTCAAATGGCCCTCACAAAGCTACGGAAAAAATGGGAGGATAACCCCAAATCAAAAGTTCATGATTCTCCTGAGACGGAAGCTCAGATCCAATTTGTCATTAACTGGCATGAGACTTCAGGATAATTTCAAGATATGGGAGATTGGTTTTGTGATTTGTTTGGTTTTGATGAGACTTCTCCAGAAGTTGTCCATGAAAACTTGGTGCTTTCCGGAGGAAGGTTGCAGTCTAAGATTAACCAAAAATCGTATGGAGTCGGGCTTTTAACGACCCCTTCGCTTGGAGAACTCAAGGGTCAGCTCAAAGCATTGTCCTCTGATTTGTCAGGGCAACTAAAGGTATCTATTGAAGTTGGTGATGTCGGGCAAACGCATTGTCTTCCGGAAAACAAAAATGCTCTTTTCCAAGTTGCCTCCCAGTTTAATTTGCTGGAAATGGTTGGTCCAAATATATCGCCGCAAATGGGTGTCACCGGATACCAAAATGACCATACACAAGGACCTGTTTGCGCAATGGCTGCGGGAGCGGGAACGGTTTATCGGAATTATTTTACTTCTTTGACTGGGGGAGCAGGGCAAACTTCAGGAGAGCAAATTGATTGTTTGGAGCATATCGGGGCTGAACTTGGGAACCAACAGTCTTCTCTTTGGTATATGAAGAATGGATATGCATTATGCTCTTCCCGAGGCTTGGAACAAATCAACAACATTTTGGAAGGCAGTGATTCTAGGCGAATAGATGAAATCCGAAACAAACTGCATATTGGTTTACATTCCACTGTTCAGGTTACGCACTCTGATGCTCCTCCTGAACAATGGGTGAGTCAGGCCTACTGTTCAGCCTTGCCGGTTAGTTATTCGGACCCGCCTGCAAATATGTTTGGCCAATTTGCCACCTTGGTATTGGAGGGAGCTTACGAGGCCACTCTAACTGCCGGTGTAGTAAATGCGGCAAAGAATGGGAGCAACAAGATTTACCTGACTCAACTGGGGGGTGGAGCTTTTGGAAACAGCTCTCAATGGATTCATTCGGCTATGTTGCGAGCCTTTAAGTTGTTTTCGAATTTTGATTTAGATGTGCGAATCGTCAGTTATAGTGGTCCGAGCAAAGAGTTAGTTGATCTGGTTGAGGAATATTTGGAATAAGACATGGGTGTTGAGCCTTCAATGGAAAGTCCCAGTCCTGATAACATATTGGAGCGGGTAGAGGAGGGGCCTCTAGCTGAAACATTAGCTGTTATTCATACTAATGATGCCCAGCACACGGGTCGGGTGATAAAGAAATAGACACACCTCTCCTTCTCGCTATTTTGTTGTTTTTTTCATATCCATTCGGTTATGGTTATTCTATGGAACACGGCACCCCAATCTGGAAATTTAAAACGAGAGCTGTTGTGGACTCCTCCCCCGCCATCGGATCTGATGGCACGGTTTACGTTGGGTCATATGACAAAAAGCTCTATGCCATCAAGACAGACAGCCAAGACCTAGCCAAAAGCCCGTGGCCCATGCGTGGACAGAATTTTCTGCATACGGGGCGGGTGATGAAGGAATAAACCACCGCCCTTTTCCTGAAGGCAACTCACGGACGCGCATCAACGAGCCGCTGCCGCCGCCGCATCGTAAACAGCCTTGAGCGGCACATCCGCCTGCGCGGCAATAGCGCGGCAGCTTTCATACTCGGGCGCCACCTGCACGACTTCACCATTGAGCAGGCCCAGCTTCACGGTCACCTCCCCATGTGGGGTGGTCACAGTCTTGGTTTCACGCTGGAGCTTGCGGCGTTCGGTCAAGGTTCGCCGCACGCCGAAGGCGCTGGTTTCGCGCAAGATCATTTCGCTGAACCTGTCCGCATCCCCCTCGGCACACAAGACGCTGAGCTGCACGCCGGGGCGGTTCTTCTTCATCTGGATGGCGGTGTGGACGACGTCCAACGCGCCGGCCTTCAATGCGCGCTCCACGAAATCGCCGAGCACCTCGGAGCTGATGTCGTCGAGGTTGGTCTCCAAGACGGAAATCGTGTCCGTCTCCCAATCATTGCCACCGGTCGAGCTGGTCTCCTTGCCCAAGACAGCGCGCAAAACATTGGGGCGGGTTTCACAATCGCGGGTGCCCAAACCAAAGGCGACCTTCTCCGGCGTAAGGTTTTGCAGCGGGCCAAAGTCCTCGGCGAACTCAGCGATGAGCGCAGCACCGGTCGGAGTGATGAGTTCGTTCGGCTCATCGCACTGGGTAATGGCCACGCCGCGCTCGGCAAGGATGTTCAACGTGGCCGGCGCGGGGATGGGGAAGCGGCCATGCGCGCACATGATGAAACCGGTACCCTCAATGACCGGCCCGCTGCGCACACGCGGTTTGCCGAGCAGCTCCAGCGCGATGCAGCCGCCGACGATGTCGACAATGGAATCCACCGCGCCGACTTCGTGAAAGTGCACTTCGAATGGCGGCATGCCGTGAATCTTGCCTTCCGCATTGGCCACGCGCTGGAACACGGCCACGGATTTTTGCTTCACCCAATCGCTAAGCGCGCTGGCGTGAATCATTTCCGAGATCTGCGCGAAGTTGCGGCTGTGCCCGTGGTCCTCATCGCTGCTGTGGCTGTGTTCGTGAGAGTGTTCGTGCGAATGCGAATGTTCGTGTGAATGACTGTGGCTGTGGTCGCCTTCGCCGCACGCCAAATGCACATCAAACTTCACGCCATCGATGGCGCATTTCTGGCGGCGATTGGCGCTGAGGGTGTAGCCTTCGAGGTTGAGTTTTTTTAGCTCCGATTCCAGTGTATCGAAATCCACGCCGAGGTCGATCATCGCGCCGAGAAACATATCGCCGCTGATGCCGCTGAAAATATCGAGGTAGAGGGTTTTCATTTAACCGTTTTTTTAACAGGAATGGTCACGATGTGCAGGATGGGGAGAGAGTTGGGTAAAATTCTCGGTGGGTCAAGCGCTTGGGCGATGGTAGGGCGTGCTCTCCGAGCGCGCCGAGGCGGTTTCGGAGAAACCACCCTACCTTGCCGAATCATTTCCATCAACGCACCGGTGCGAGTTTCACTTTGAGTGTGCGCGGGTTTTTCCCGGTGCGATCGGTGGCTTTGAGCTCGATGGATTGGCCGGGTTGTTTGGCGCGGATGAGGCGCAGGAAGTTGTCGGTGCGTTGCACGGGTTTGCCGTCGATGGCGGTGATGATGTCCCATTCCGCAAGGCCGGCGGTGGCGGCGGCGCCTTTAGGTTTCACGTGGCGCGCGACGAGGCCGCGGGTGCCTTTGGGGAGTTTGGCGATGGTCTCGGGGGATTGGCCCCAGATTTCTTCCACGGCAGCATTCATCGTGGCGCTCTCGATGGTGCGCGGATTTTTGAGAAACGCGCGCACGGCAGCCCACGGCGCGGCGTAGGCGATGCCTTGGTGATTTCGGTTGATGGACATCGCGGCGCTTTGCACGCCGATGAGTTCGCCGCGCACGTTGACCCACGGCCCGCCGGAAGTGCCCATGGGCGCCATCGCGGCGATGTGCTTGATTTCGCGGAACGCGCCATCGTAAAATTCAAACGTAGTGTCCACGCGCGCAACGGTTCCGGGCAAAGTGATGTTGTGCCGAAACACCGGCGCGCCTTGCAGCCAAACTCGCTCGCCCACCCTCGGCGCGGCCGGAGCCACCGCCAAATGCGAATAAGCTTCCGCACGTTTGGGCAACGAGAGCAGCAGCAAATCATGCCCGCGATCGCGCGCCAACACGGTGACACGTTGCCGCCCTAAAGAGCGCGACATAATTTCCAGCTTGGCCTTGTCTTTGTCATGAGGTGCCACGTGATTGGCAGTGAGCACCAGCCCCGAAGCACTGGCCACGCAACCGGAACCGACCAAGCGCCCGTTCAACAAAATCTCCACCGAGGCCGCGCGAATTTTTTTGTGCGGTGCCTCTTGTGCTTGGGACGATGCACAGCCCGCAAAGAGAATCAGTGTCGCGACGAGAATTGATTGGGTGATTTTCATTTGGATGAATCTGTTAACGCATTGATTTGGCTGGCGGCGTAGGCGGCGCCGAAGCCGTTGTCGATGTTGACGACGGTGACGCCGCTGCCGCAACTGTTGAGCATCCCGAGCAGGGCGGCGACGCCTTCGAAGCTGGCACCATAGCCGATGCTGGTGGGGACGGCGATGACGGGTTTGTCAACGAGCCCGGCGACGACGCTGGGCAGTGCGCCTTCCATTCCGGCGACGACGATCAATACATTAGCGGCACGGAAATCTTTGGCGCGGGCGAGGAGGCGGTGCAGTCCGGCGACGCCGACGTCGTGGATGCGCTGCACGCGGTTGCCCATGGCCTCGGCGGTGACGGCGGCTTCCTCGGCCACTGGCAAATCGCTGGTGCCGGCGGAAAGGATGGTGATTAGGCCCGCGCGCGGTTTGGTTTTCTTTTTTTCGATGACGATGCAGCGGGCGGTTTTGTGGTGGACGGCTTTTTTGAATTTCTTCCGGATCGCTTTGGCGTGGGCGTCGGTGATGCGGGTGATGAGGACGCGGTCGTTTTGCTTGAGAATTTCAGCGGCGATCTTGACGGTTTGGACGGGCGTTTTGCCGCTGCCGTAAATGACCTCGGGGAAGCCTTGGCGCAGCGCGCGATGTTGATCCACCTGCGCAAAGCCGAGGTCGGTGATGGGCTCCGCGCCCAACGCGGCGAGCGCCTTCGCGCGGCTGATTTTTCCAGCACGAAATTGATCGAGCAGCTTGGCGGCTTCGGTGGGGGTCATAGGCGGGAGGATGGACTTTGAATGACCAATGACCAAGCTCCAATACCCAAGGAATTCGCAATGACCAATCCCCAAATTGGAGCTTGGGGTTTGGGCCTTGGGAATTTCCCCTACCGAATCTTCTCCAGCAGAAACGCCAACAGCTCGCCGATGGGCATGCGTGTTTGCTCCATCGTGTCGCGGTCGCGGATGGTGACGGTGTCTTTGAGCTCGTCGCCTTGTTCGCCGAGGGTGTCGAAATCGATGGTAACGCCAAAGGGGGTTCCGGCTTCGTCTTGACGGCGGTAGCGGCGGCCGATGGCGCCGCCTTCGTCGTAGAACACCGCCATGTGCGGACGCAACAAGGCGCACACCTCGCGCGCTTTGGCGACGAGTTCGGGCTTGTTTTTTAGCAGTGGGAACACGCCCACTTTGTACGGGGCGATGCGCGGGTGAAATTTCATCACGATGCGCGTCTCTTCTTTGCCCTTGTCGTTGGTGACCGTCTCCTCGTTGTAGGCGTTGCAAATGAACGCGAGCACCGTGCGGTCCGCGCCGGCGGCGGGCTCGATGACGTGCGGTACATAGCGCTCCTTGGTTTCCTCGTTGAGGATGGTGAAGTCTTTGCCGCTGCCGGGGTATTTTGGTTTGCCGTCTTCGCCTTTTTCCACCACGAGCTTGTCGCCTTCACGCACGAGCTTGCCTTCCATGTGCGAGCGCAGATCAAAATCACCGCGATGGGCGATGCCTTCCAACTCGCCGAACTCTCCCTCTTCGCAAAACGGAAAGGCGTATTCGACATCGGCCGTGCCCACCGAGTAGTGGCTTAGCTCGTCATTGGCGTGGTCGCGCAGGATCAATTTGGCGGGGTCGATGCCGAGGTCGGTGTACCATTTGAAACGCCGGTCGCGCCAGTAAGTGTACCACTTGGGCGACTCATCCGGGTGACAGAAAAACTCCATCTCCATCTGCTCAAATTCCCGCGTGCGGAAGGTGAAATTGCGCGGGGTGATTTCGTTGCGAAAACTCTTGCCCTGTTGCGCGATACCGAAGGGGATTTTTACGCGATTGCTATCCATCACGTTCTTGAAATTCACGAACATCCCCTGCGCCGTTTCCGGCCGCAGAAAGGCCTTGTTATCCTCATCGCGCAGCGCCCCCAGATACGTCTCGAACATCAAATTAAAATCGCGCGGTTCCGTCAGGTCGCAGGCCTCATGTTCGCCGGGGCATTTGCTGGGCTTCTGCGGGCACTCGCTGGTGGCCACGTGGTCCGCGCGGAAGCGGCTCTTGCACGTGCGGCAATCCACCATCTGGTCCGCAAACAAATCGTAATGGCCGGAAGTTTTCCACACGCGCGGATGCATGATGATACTCGACTCGATGCCCACCATTTGGAATGTGCTCGGCGTGCCCTCCGGCTGGGCCAGCTCGTCGTGCGTGGTAATCATATCGCGCCACCACACCTCCTTGATGTTGCGCTTGAGCTCCACG
>CAUZWB010000065.1:0-8409 GCA_963583525.1 Verrucomicrobiia bacterium
ACCGCCGGCCATCAACAGCAACACCACGCCCGCCACCGCCATCCCGCGGTCAGAAGATTCGGCTGTTTGAGGGTTGGTAGCGTGGCTCAGTTCAACCGGTGCATCGGGGGTTGGGGGTTCTGCAACCGCTGTCGGCCCGTCCGGCATCTGCACATAAGTACCCAATGGAACCCACGCATCTTTGCCTTCCTCAATCGCCCAATCGTCTACCGACAACACACCGGCAGCGATGTACTGTTGCAGTTCATCACGCGAAAGCGGGCCGAAATGCCCACCGTCTTTCTGGACGTAATACGCAGCCATGGTTCGTTCAGGGTGGGAAAGCTAACAAAAAAATCCGCGGAAAACCACTCTGAAAAACAGCCCGCTCAGTCCAGATCCTCGGGTCGCACCGAGGATGCCCTGGCTGGGGTCGTTGGCGTCCACCGGCCGGCCTACTTTTCGAGCCTTGTCAATCGCCTTGGCAAACACCGGCAACATCAATGCGAGCAAAATGCCGATGATCACAATCACCATCAACATTTCCACAAGCGAAAATGCGCGGCGCAATTTCATGCCTCGGAGGTTCATTTAACAAAGCACATTGCAATTGGGCAGCCGTTCACGCAAGGCAGTCGCGCCCTCGGGGGAAACGCCGGTGCCCGCAAGGCCCACCCAGCGCAACTGATCCTGCCCCGCCAGTTTCTCAAGGCCGGCGTCGGTAATTTTGGAGCCATCGAGGTTGAGCCCCACCAGCACTCCCTTGGTGACCACCACACACACCTCGGCGCGCGCCACGGTTTTTAACGCGGCGATGAGGTCATCGCCCGATTCACTGAGTGCCTGCAATAACGGATCGTCCATAACGTGGCGCGAAGGTAACACCGGCCGGGGCAGGAATCAATCCTCCGGCAGCTTGGGTTTCTGAGGTGGTTTCGGTTTTGGATTAATGCCCGGCACGTACGGCCCGCCGGTGAATGCCTGCCGCCTCGCAGCGATAATTTGCTTGGCTGAAAGTTTACTGCCCGGCCCCACGCCGCCGCCCTTGCGCAGCTTGCCGTCAATCATCAAATTCCCCTGCGTCGCCACGTGCGGCAGCGAAAGGGAATGGCCCATCTCATGCGCGAGAATATTTGACTGCGCAAAAAATACCGGCGAGCCGTCTTTCCAAACCCCATCGGCATCCACCAACGCGGCGAATTTCACCTGCGGCATCAGCACCATTCCTTTG
The DNA here is from genome assembly GCA_963583525.1 of Verrucomicrobiia bacterium. Taxonomy (GTDB): domain Bacteria; phylum Verrucomicrobiota; class Verrucomicrobiia; order Limisphaerales; family UBA1100; genus JACNJL01. Next base: position 1,211 of record CAUZWB010000065.1, read on the forward strand.
GCCGGCAAATAAACTGCGCCGTACGCGCGTGGCATAGTGTAAATCACCACAATGTGAAACACCTTCCCGCGATCCGGCAAATCCGGCAGCATTTTGTGAAGGATGCGCGATTGCAATTGCGCCACCGCCGTGGCGGAAACGCCCGGCTTGAACAACCCCGCGAAGTCCTTTTCCGCATCGCGATCCGCCACGCGCATGGGTAACGGACGATCAGCCACAAAACGAATGTTCGCCGTTTGCCACAGTTCATTCACCCCCGCGAGCAAGGGCCGAATATTGGTGAGTTTGGAATCCGCATTGATGGACGCATAAGAACTTTTAAGGTGATGCACCTTAACCTTCAGCGTGAGCAAACGGCCATCATCCCCGCCCGGGGCCAAGGGCTTTGTCTCCTCGTAAGCGAGCAATGCAGCGGCGACCTGTTGTGTGGCACCGCGCCGATTGCCTTCATAAACCATCAACCGCGTGCCGCCCTTAGTGCGGGGCACCAGCGAAAATCGTTTGTCCCCCAACAGCAAACGCATGGCATCCGCCGCCGGCTTATTGCGAAACTTAATTCCCACTCGCCCTTTTAACCCCGGCTCCACCAGCACTTCCCAGCCGGTTTCCGCCTTGATGACTCCCAGCAATCGCTCCAGCTCCATCGCCCGCACATTCATGTCAAACGTACGCGCCTTGGGGTGCCACACCACAGAATCCGCCGCCTCCGCAACCGGAAGCAGCAGCGCACAAACAATTCCTATTCGTAGCAAACCCATCTCCTCCAACCTATCCGATTTCCCCTTCGCCATCAACCTTGCCAAAATATTTCTCCACCAAAGCGGGATCCGTTGGGCGCGAAAAACGAACCCCCAAGACACTCACCAACGCCGAAACCGCCACCGCCCAGATAAACGGATGCAGACCGAGTAAATTAATTTCCCCAAATTTGCCGTGCACAAAAAACCCAACCAAATAAATGACCCCAATCGTGAACCCGCCCGAAACCATCCCCGCCACCGCGGCCACGGGAGAAAGGCGCGGCCAATAAAGCATCAACACCACCGGCATCAGAAAACTCGCCGCCAATCCGCCGGAGCCGAACACGATGAGATCCTGCAAAAATTGCGGCGGCTTGAGCATCGCCACCACCGCCAGCACGCCCATGATGATAGTCACCGCGTAGCTCACTTTTTTCAACTTAGCCTCGGAGGCATCCGGGTTTTTTTGCTGATACACATCGCGCGTAATTGAGGATGAAAACAGCAGCAGGAAACTATCCACACTGCTCATCACCGCTGCGAAGGGCGCCGCCAGCAACAGCCCAGCCAGCCACGGCGCGCCGGCGTTGGAGGTGAGTAGCATCGCCATCTCCGGCATAATGCGGTCCGAGTCAATCTCCCATCCCGGCAAGAGCACGCGGCTGCAAGTGAAAATAATGATGAGCGGAAAATAGATCAGCGAGAAATAAACCATCACAAACACCATCGACCGCCTCAAAGTCACGGTGTCCTTGAACGCCATTTGTCGCGCCATATAGCTCGGCTGCCCCGAGCCCGCAAACGGCCAGAATGCAAAGAAACACATCGCCATCATTACCGGCAAAAACCCCTGCGCCTCTACCGACGAAGGCCCCGGCGCGCTGACATACACGCCCTGTTTGCCTGCACCGTATTTGTACTCTGATTTTTTTTTGTAGACAAAAGGAATGGCCGCCACGGTTTGTTCCGCCAATTGACGCTCGATCGCTTTTGACTCCTCACGCGTGGGTTGCGGCAGGCAAATGACCTCCACCTCACGTTCACCTCCATCGGTTGCCGGCGAAACATCCGTGTCCTGTTTCACGCGGAAATATTTCACCCGCCCCCCGTTTTCTAATTTAAACCAAGTGCCCTGTGGTAGCTTAGTTTTTCCGCTCACTTCCATTCGCAGCACGCCATTCTCCGGCGGCACCATCTGGGCGACCGCCCGCGTTGCATGAGCTAAGCCGCCCACTTGGGTAAGCGCCAGCCCCAGCAAAATCACTACCCCCACCAGCATCACCATGCCCTGCATCACATCCGTCCACACCACCGCCCGAAAGCCGCCCCACGCCGTGTACGCCACCACCGAAACTGCAAATACCAGCAAACACAAATAATACGCGCCGTCCACTCCACTGCCACCGAGCCACGGTATGGGTTGGAGGGCCGCCTCAATCGCATCCTTCGCGGCAATGAACACGCTCACATCGCCCAGCAACGTCGTCATAATTTTTGCGCCCGCCTTGAACTGGGCCAGCAGAAAAAAGAATTGGAAAAAAACCAGTAATACGGTCGCCACTTGCCCCACCGTCGCGCTGCCCAGCCGTTTACGCATCATCTCCGGAACCGTGATACTGCCCGACTTACGCGCCACCTGATTGAGCCGTTTGGAAATCAATCCCATCGCCACCAACGGCACGACGATATAACCCCCAATCCACAACGCCATCACCCAGCCGTACGTGTAAATTTTCGCCGGAAACCCCATGAAGCTCCCGCCCGAAGCGCTGGTCGCCGCATACGTGAGCGCGAATGCCCACATCCCCAGATTGCGGCTGCCGAGGAAATACTCGTTCATAAACGACTTCCCCTCCCGCTTACGTCCCGCCAACCACGCCAGTGCAAACACGATTAAGGTGTACACACAAAAACTCACCAACGCCGCGTTGCTTCCCGTTCCCGCCGAGGCCGCCAGCATCATAGCATGTCCTCCGGCAGTTCCTCCATCGGTTCATCCTGCATTTTAAACAGGCAAAACCAAAGCGTGAACGCGTTGGCCGCCACCAGTGGAATAAGCCAGCCAAAAAACACCCAACGCGGGATGCCCAACACCATTTGCACGTCCGCCGTCTCCGCCGCCGCATAACCCGCCACCTTGGAATAACCAATCACCCATGCGAAAAAAACCACCCACGTCCCCACCATCCATTTCAATTCCAGCAAACATTGGCGAAACGAGGCGCCCGTGTCCGCACGTTGATTTGCATCGGCCATCCGCAGACGATTCGCGCAATTTCACCCGGACGCAACGAAAAAACTTTGCGCGCGTGCCGAGGCGCGACACACTTCGCGCATGAGCGACCCCATTCCGATACTGGAAAAACTTTACACCGCCGTCGTCGCCGATGTGCTCGATAGCCTCGGCCATCGCAACCAAACCCTCGGCGCCCGTCTCCGTGCAACCACTGCCACTCGCCACGTGTGTGGCCGCGTCTTCACCGTTCAAGCTGAAACCGTGGACTCCATCCCCGCCGAACCATACAAACTGGAGATGGCCGCCATCGACACCGCCCAAGCCGGCGACGTGCTCGTCGTGGATGGCGGCAATAACCTGGACTGCTCGTTCTGGGGCGAACTGCTCTCAACCGCCTGCCTTGCCAAAGGCGTGCGCGGCACGGTGATGAGCACCTGCACACGCGACCTGTGGGCGCTCGAGAAAATGGATTTCCCTGTGTTTGCCATCGGCGTCACCCCCGCCGACAGCAAAGGCCGCATCGACGTCACCGCCATTGGCGAGCCGATCACCATCGATGGCGTACACATCAGGAATGGCGATTACGTCATCGGCGATGGCGATGGCGTGGTCATCATTCCCATTGAAGCCCTCGAACAAACACTCCGCCTCGCGCAAGAAAAAATGGCCGGCGAAAACACCGTGCGCGAAGATCTCGCCAACGGAATGCTCGTGACCGAAGCCTTCGCCAAGCACGGGATTCTTTGAACAAGAAAATCCTCATCGCCGGGCTGTTCCACGAGACACACACCTTCGTGGACGATGTCACCTCGCTGGCCGATTTCCAATTCCGCGTCGGCGACGCCATGCTCGAATGCTCCGGCGATGCCTCACCGCTGGGCGGCGCACTCGAATTCGCCCAAAAACAACACTGGCAAATCATCCCCACCCTCGATGCCCGCGCCACCCCCAGCGGCACGGTGAATGATGACGTGCTGGAAATTTGGTGGGCCGAATTTAAGACCCGTTGGCAACCCGAATGCGATGCCATCTTCCTCGTTCTGCACGGCGCCATGGTGTGCGAATCCTACCCCGACGTTGAAGGCGAACTCCTTAAACGCATCCGCAGCCTTCCCCGCGCAAACGAAAAACCAATTTTCGGTGTATACGATTTACATGCAAACTTTTCCCAGTCCATGGCCCAACACGCCGACTGCCTCATCGCCTATCGCAAAAACCCGCACACCGACGCCCGCGAAAGCGCAGTGCGCACCGCCCAACTGTTGGCACAACATTTTGAATCCGGTGAACTTCCAAAAATCCAACTACGCCAACTCCCCATCATCTGGCCGCCCACCGGCACCGGAACCGACGACGACCCAATGCGCTCACTCGAACAACGCGCGCGTGAATTGGAAGGCGGCAATATTTGGGCCATTAACATCGCCGCCGGATTCGCCTTTGCCGACACGCCCGACACCGGCGTCAGCCTCCAAACCATCACCCCCACCGGGGCCACCGCTGCCCTTGATGAACTGGAATCGCTCGCACTGGAATTAAAAGAACACGGCACTCAACTGGATCCACCGATCGAAAACGTGATGCCCGAGATTTGCAAACCCGCCAATGGCCTCACGGTTTTGGTGGAACCCAGCGACAACATCGGCGGCGGTGCGCCGGGCGACGGCACCGGTTGCCTGCGCGCGTTGGTTTCACATCACATCGAAAACGCGAGCGTGTGCCTCAATGACCCCGAGGCAGTGAGTGCCCTTTCAGATCTGCGCATCAACGGCAAACGCACACTCCCACTCGGCGGCAAAGGAAGCCAGTTTGATGAAGGGCCGATTGAACTAAACGTGGAATTCATTTCGCGGAGCGATGGCCGGTTTGAACTGGAAAACAAACAGAGCCATCTCGCCTCAATGTGCGGTGATTTTTTTGACATGGGCGCATGCGCCGTGGTGCAGCACGCGGGCATCACAATTTTGCTGACCTCGAACAAAACCGCCCCCTTCGACCTCGGCCAATGGCGCAGCCAAGGCGTGGAGCCGGCAACGCAAAACGTGATTGTTGTCAAAGCCGCCGTCGCTCATCGCGCGGCGTACGATCCGATTGCGGCGCGTAGTTTCACCGTCGATACACCGGGGCCGTGCAGCAGTGATTTGGGGCGGTTACCGTATCAATTACTCGCGCGGTAACGCGTCTCCGCGTGAGGCAAACATCTTATTTTTTTGCCTGCTTCACCCAACTGTCGCGAAGAGCGACGATACGGTTGAAAACGGGTTTATCCGGCGCGCTGTCCTTGGTGTCGGGCGTGAAATAACCGAGACGCTCGAACTGGACGCGTTGGCCCGCTGAGAATTCGGCAAGCGAAGGCTCGAGTTTGGCGGTGATAGTTTTCAGTGAATCAGGATTGAGGCAGTCGATAAAATCGCCTTCCGCTTCGGGCTCGGCCTCGGTGAAAAGCCGGTCGTACAAACGCACCTCGGCGTCCACGGCGTGGGCCGCGCTCACCCAGTGAAGGGTACCCTTAACCTTGCGACCGTCGGGTGCGCTGCCGCCGCGCGTCTCGGGATCGTACGTGCAGTGGATGCGTAGGATATTTCCGGCGGCGTCTTTTTCCACACTTTGGCAGGTGATGAAATAGGCGTAGCGCAACCGCACTTCGCGACCGGGCCCAAGCCGGAAAAATTTCTTGGGCGGGTCTTCCATAAAATCCGCGCGCTCGATGAAGAGTCGACGGCCGAAGGGCAACGCGCGTTTGCCCGCGCTTTCGTCTTCGGGATTATTGATCGCCTCCAATTCCTCGGATTCGCCTTCGGGATAATTATCAATAATCACTTCCAGCGGATCAAGCACGGCACAGCGACGTTCGGCGGTTTTATTGAGCTCCTCGCGAATGGCATTTTCTAACAGGCCCACATCGGTGACGCCTTTGTATTTGGTGACGCCCACGCCCTGGCAAAAGTTTCGAATGGATGACGCCGTGAAGCCGCGCCGCCGATAACCCGCGAGGGTGGGCATGCGAGGATCATCCCAGCCGTGTACGTGATTCTCCTCCACGAGCTGTCGCAGCTTGCGTTTGCTCATCACCATGTACGTGGGGTTGAGGCGCGAAAACTCGTGCTGATGCGGGCGCGGCTGCGGCACGGGCAGTTGGTCGAGCACCCAATCGTACAGCGGCCGATGCACCTCAAACTCCAGCGTGCAAATGGAATGCGAAATACCCTCAATGGAATCGCTGAGGCAATGAGTGAAATCGTACATCGGATAAATGCACCACGCCTCGCCGGCCTGATGATGCGCCTCGTGGCGGATGCGGTAAATCACGGGATCGCGCAAATGTAAGTTGGGCGAAGCCATATCGATTTTGGCGCGCAGGGTTTTTTCGCCATCGGCAAACTCACCCGCCCGCATGCGGGAAAACAATTCGAGATTCTCTTCCACACTGCGATTGCGGTGGGGGCTTTCCTTGCCGGGCTGCTCGGGCGCGCCACGATAGGATTCCCATTCCTCAAGCGAAAGATCACAAACGTACGCATTGCCATCGCGGATAAGTTGCACGGCGTAATCGTGCAACTGCTCAAAATAACTGGAGGCAAAAAATGTTTCCTTTGAAATCACCGAATCCGCCCAGCCATCAATCAGCCACCGCACATCCTCGGAGATGGATTCCACAAACTCGGTGTCTTCCTTGGCCGGGTTTGTATCATCAAAGCGCAGGTTGCACACGCCGCTGTTTTCCAACGCGATCCCGAAGTTCAGGCAAATGGATTTCGCGTGGCCGATGTGCAAATAACCGTTGGGCTCCGGCGGGAAACGCGTGACCACGCTGGGATACGCTCCCGCCGCCACATCCGCCGTCACGCGGTCGCGGATAAAATCTTTCAATGGTTCATTGCCTTCGGCGTCATTCATGGGCGGGTTGTTTCGGGCAAATGCGGACACGCGTCAACTGTTTTGCCTGACAAAGAAATGTCATCAGACGAACTCCGCAGAGTCAGGCTCGCGTAGACCACAAGCAATTTCAACCAGTGACAACGGCAGCACAATCAGCAGCCCCCCAATCCACGCCAGATATTTCACTCCGGAGAGCATCCACCCGCAAATTGCATTGATGACCGCGTTGATGGGTTTTTCTACTTTGGCCAGCTTGGCCTCGTTTTGGGCGGTTTGTTGGCCGGTCCAAGCCGTTTCGAGCGAGCCCTTGACTTTATCATACCGCACCTTGGCTTTGTTGTGAT
>CAUZWB010000066.1:0-8267 GCA_963583525.1 Verrucomicrobiia bacterium
GCAAGCATCGGGACTCTACGTGAACCCCGCCACTGGCCAGCTGTTTCATGGCGACTATGATTATTTTGCCGAAGGGGTTCGGTTCAAAGGCCGCATGATCCATGGCCAACGCGACGGGCTCATTCGGTCGTGGTACACCGGTGGCGCGCCGTTGATGGAGGCGGATTATTCGAAGGGCAAAATCAACGGGCGATTTGTGGAGTGGTACCCCAACGGCGAACGAATGGTGGATGCCATTTTCCAGCGCGGTCGGCTGGTGCGTGCCACTTCGTGGAAGCTCGGAGGCACCGTGGCATCAGAATTGCCGAAGGGCACGGGCACGCTGGTTTTATATTACCCGCAAGGGAGCAAGCGCCGCGAATCGGTTTATGAGCAGGGTAGGAAAGTGGCGCGCATCGCTCAATGACCGGCCCACAAAAAACCCCGCCCAAGCGGGCGGGGTTGAAACTCATCGCACGAGTGCGTTGGGTTTGTTTGATTAGTTGATTAGTAGAGCAAGCTCTTCCAGTTTTTACCGGCCGCCTTGCTGAGGCGGGCCAATTCCTTGGTGCGATGCTTGAAATGGAGATTCATTTCGCGCTGCGCCAGAGTCCAGTTGATGCGTTTGAGGTTCCGTCGGAAGGCATCCTTTTTATTCTCCCGGAAAAACTTCGGGCCGCCTGAGTAGCCCACTTTGTGGAAGCGGTGGATGGCCACCTTCTCCAGCATCGTGTACTGCTGGCGCGGACGTCCGCGGGTGTTGGTCGGGAACGTGATGTACGGCGTGCCGTGCCCAAATTCCAACCAATCCGAGAATGCCTCCACGAGTTCGCCGTGGCTGCAATTCCAGTTGATTTGGAATACATGAAGCGTGTTGCCGCCGCTCGCTGCCACGGTGTCACCGCCGCGGGTTTTGTGCGTAGTGCCGCTGCTGGACGCCACGGGGGCGTTTGGCAATGCGGTGTAGTCGTTGCCCTTGCTCAAAGAAGCCAGCCATTTTTTATTGGCGGGGTCTTTGGCAAAGGGGCCTTTGCCGCTGCCCAGTTCGCGATCCAGTTCCCATAGGTAAACGCGACTGATGGCGGAGCTCGGCAGGTCTTTGTAGCATGAGAAATCCCAATCTTCTCGAGTCAGGGAATTCATGGTCCATTTTTTGTTTGTCATTGTGTGAGGTGTTTGGTTGTGCCTAGTATAGTTTTCAGAGGTTTTTAATCTAACTGATTTAGTTAGAGGGCGGCGAAGGTATGGATTGCCGGAAATTTGTCAATACACTTTTCAATCTTTAAAAACTAAAATTTCATGTGGGACCCTGTTTTTCGCGGGTTTTTAGAGTGCTTTACGTATATTTCTTGTGTTGGCCGGTTCGGGATGGCAAAAAAACGGGGTGAACCGGCATCGTCAATGGGTTGTTTTTTTGCTGTTTGCAGGCGGAGTCGGCGTGACTGCGGCTGCGGAATCGTCGTTGGCAAACCAAGCCCTTAACTCGGGGTGGGACGCGGTGAAAGGCTTTGGCGAGCTGGCCCTCAAGGCGGTTTGGCATTTTTCTCTGTGGGGCGTGTTGGGTTTGGTGTTGGGCGCGACGGCGGGGGTTTTCCTGTGGCGCGCGCTGCGCGACTGCGGTTGGATGGATATTCCGTGGAGCGGCTACAAATACGTGCGCTGGCTGTGGCCGGTGCTGATAGTGGGCACGTTGTCGCTCGGCTTGGGTTCCGGCTTGGGCGTGTGGGGCAGCGGCCGCGCCTTCAAACAAGGTGCGCGCGAAGGGGAAGTGTTCGAGACGGCGGTGGTGAACACTTATGCCGCGATTATGGTTTGGCGGCTCGGGGGTGTGGACGCGGATGCCAACGGCACTTCACTTTTAGAACGCGATCTGGCCCAGGCAATTTCCAAACTCCGCCAAACCACCAGCCAAACGCAAGCCGCCGAACACGCTACGCGCGAACGTGCGCTGGAGGAGGTAAATAAAAAAATCGGTGGCAACATATTCCAGAAATGGGTTGGCCATCAGGTAATCAAGTTTCTTTGGAACGAACAACTAAAAGGCAATCTCACCGACACCGAGGCGGCCAAGTTTCTCGGTTCGCTACAGGCCGATGGTGTATCCGATGTCCAAGCGGTTAAATTGGCCAAAAAGAAACTGATGAGCGGCGTTTATCTCGCGTTGGATGAAACGGTGAATTCCATCGTGTACCCCACGCTCGCCACCATTCTTGTCACTGCGCTGGGAGTGTTGCTTGGGCCATTGGGAGTTTTTTGGCTCATTCGTTGGCTTTGCTTGCGAGAGAAAAAGGAGCCGCCGGTTTTGAATGCGGATTCAAACTAAGGAGTCCTAATTGCCCCGCGCTGCCATTGGGCGCTTGCGCGAATGTCCGTGCGCCGACACACTGTGCGCAGACGATTTTTATAATGAACTCACAATGTGTTTCTCGTTGGGGACTGCCCGTGCTGGCGGTCGTGGCAATGGCCGGAAATGTATCGGCTGCGAATGCCGATTTAATCGCTCAAGGCAAAGCGCTTTTCCAGACCAAAATTTGTTTCACCTGCCACCAAGTTGAAGGCGGGCCACCCGCACTCGCGGGCGTGGCGATGAAGGCCCCGAAATTCGAAGGCAATTTCTGGGGCAAAGAACGCACGGTCACGCTCGGCTTTGGCGGCAAGGACGCGAAGGCGAAATTTGACGAGGCGTACTTCATCGAATCCATTCGCCAGCCGTTGGCCAAAGTGGTGAAGAACGCCGCCGCGCCGATGCCGCCACCGCCTGCGGTGAATGACGACGAAATGAAGGCGCTCATCGCTTACGTGAAATCGCTGAGTGACGGCACCGCGCCGGCCGCCGGCGGCATCGTGGCCAAGGGTGCTATCCAAAATTTCAAGTACCGTGTGTACAATGGCTCTTGGGACAGGCTGCCGGATTTTGAAAAACTCAAGCCGGTGAAGACCGGCGAGGCCAAGACTGGCATTGCCGACACCAACCTTTCCAAGAAGCGCGACGACTTCGGCATTGTCATCGAAGGCGATTTGGAAATCAAAAAGAAGGGCAAGTACACGTTCAACCTCGGCTCGGATGACGGCTCGCGTTTGATTCTCAACGGCAAGGTCGTGGTCGATAACGATGGCATTCACGGCGTGAAAAACGCCAAGGGCTCTGTCGCGCTTGAGGCGGGTTTGGTGCCCATCCGCATCGAGTTTTTTGAGAAGGGCGGCGGCGAACATCTCTCGGTGGACATGTCCGGCCCGGGAATCAAGAAGCTGCAGCTCGCCCGCAACACCGCCCCGCAAGGCGGCAAAAAACCGGCTATCGCCACCGGCAATCCCATCAACCCCGTCAACAACGAGGCGGTCATTTATCGCAACTTCATCCAAGGCGCGAGCCCGCGTGGCATCGGCGTGGGCTATCCGGAAAAAGTAAATCTCTGTTTCGACGCCAACGCGATGAACATCGTGATGGTCTGGCACGGCGCATTTATGGACGGCGCGAAACACTGGAACGGCCGCGGCCAAGGCTTCCAACCGCCGCTCGGGCATTACCTCATCAACCTTAAGCGCGCCCAAGCCATCGCCGTTTTGCCCAATCCCAAAGCGCAGTGGCCCGCGCTCAAGCTCGGCAACAACGACGATGACCGCGCGAAGGGCTTGCGTTTTCGCGGCTATCGTTTGGTGGAAGGTCGGCGACCCATTTTCAAATACACCGCGGGCGAAACGGTGATTGAAGATTACGTCATCCCACAAGCCGGCGCGCTCCCATCCTTCACGCGCCAGCTCACGCTCACCGGCAGCGGCAAATTCTATTACCTCGCCGCCGCTGATGCGCTCATCGAAAAACGCGGCAACAGTTGGAAAATCGGCAAGACGCTCAAGCTCACGCTCGATTCACCGGACGCCCCCTTCCTGCGCGATGGCGCGAACGGCAAGGAACTCCTCGTGCCCATCACCGTGCTCGGTAAGGCAATCATTCGCGCCAAGTACGAATGGGATTTGAACTAAACTTTTGAGAAAGGACTTTTGAAAATGAAAAAACTAATTCTCCTCGCCGGCGTATTGATGGCCGGTTTCGCGCACGGTGCGCCCGCTCCGAAGCAAAGCGATTATTACACGTTCACTCGCGTGCCCATTCCGGCGGATATTTCGCTGGAGGCCAGCGGCCTCGCGATGTTGCCCAACGGAAAGCTCGCGGTGAGCACGCGGCGCGGCGATATTTTTACCGTCAGCAATCCGCTCGGCAAAGCCGATGACATGAAGGTGAAACTTTACGCGCGCGGCTTGCACGAGCCGATCGGCCTCCACTGGAATGACGGCTGGCTCTACGCCACGCAACGTTGCGAAGTCACGCGCATCAAGGACGAAGATGGCGACGGTCGTGGTGACATTTTTGAAACCGTCAGCGACGGCTGGGGCATTACCGGCGATTATCACGAGTACGCCTTTGGATCGCAGTTTGATAAACAGGGAAATATGTGGGTGGTACTGTGCCTCACCGGTTCGTTCAACAGCAACACGCCTTATCGCGGTTGGTGCGTGCGCGTGAATAAAAAGGGCGAGATGATTCCCACCGCGAGCGGCATTCGCAGCCCCGGCGGCATTGGGCTCAACCATCTTGGCGATGTTTTTTATTCGGACAACCAGGGCCCGTGGAATGGTTCGAGCTGTATCAAGCATCTCACCGCCGGTTCATTTCAAAGCCATCCCGCCAGTTATAAATGGTGGAACCTCCCGCTCGTCAAAAAACACATGGGCCCGAATCCGCCCGTCACGCCCAATAGCGATAGTCGCACCGTGAAGGAACGCGCCCGCGTGAAGGAATACATCCCACCCGCGTGCGTGCTGCCGCACGGCAAGCTGGGCAACTCGACCAGCGGATTCACCTTTGCCAGCAACGAGAAATTTGGCCCGTTCAAGAATCAACTGTTGGTCAGCGACCAAAGCCACTCCAACGTGAGCCGCGTGATTTTGGAAAAAGTAAACGGCGTTTATCAAGGCGCCGCGATTCTGTTCATGACCGGTTTTGGTTCCGGCAATATCCCGTCTTTTTATCACGAAAGCGGCGCGATGTTTGTGGGCGGCAGCGACCGCGGCTGGGGCGCGCGCGGCGGCAAACGCTTCGCGCTTGATCGCGTAAACTGGACCGGCAAGGTTCCGTTCGAGGTGCACGAGATGCGTGCCAAGCCCGATGGCTTTGAGCTGACTTTTACCCACGCCGTCGATCCAAAAACCGCCGGCGACGCCGCCAGCTACTCGATGAAAGCGTGGACCTACATCCTCCGCGCCCAATACGGCAGCCCCGAGGTCGATCACGCCACCTCCAAGGTCGTCAGCGCCACCGTCGCCAAGGACAACAAGAGCGTCCGCCTCAAGGTCGAGGGTCTCGTGAAAGGCCACGTGCATCATCTGGTGTCTGGCGGTGTGCGTTCGAAGGACGGCTTGCCACTCCTGCACCCCAACGCCTACTACACGCTGAACGAGATTCCGAAAAAGTAATCGGCTGAATCATTCACCCGCGCCGAAAGGTGCGGGTTTTATTTTTGATTTTTAAGGTAGCCTTCGGCGATCACCTCGCCCAGTCGCACGATGCCTTCGGTGGTGATGACCAGCATCTTTTCCTGCGGCGGCAGGTTGAAGGCTTTGAGGTGAATGAAGTGGGGATCGGTCGCGGCGACCTTGGCAATGTCGCCCACCACGTCCAGTTTGTTCAGTCGTTCCACGTGGGTTGGCGGTTGCTGGCTCACGAACCATTTCAACTTGGGCAACGCCAAATCCTTGCGGCTTTGGTTGGCGATCGCCTGCACCCGCGCGGCGGCCTCCTTGCGGTAGGGGTGAAAGGACATGTCGTTTTCGCCCACGTGATAAAAGATTCCTTCAATCTCCACTGGATGCCCCTTGGCGGTTAGTTCACTGATGGAGTCTTTCACGAACTGGATAAACTTCGGATAGAGATGTCGGCTCTTGGCCATGCTGCCTTCGGGAGTCCAGTCGATGATTTGCGAACCGCTATGGGTAAACTTGGCAATGGCGATATTGCCCTGCACCTTGCTGGCGATGCTGTGTGCGAAGCTCAGTTCCGGGCCGAAGGTGTCATAATAACCGGTGAGGCCCAGCGGTTCCCAGTCCTTGGAAACCTTGTACCCACCGCCGAGGCTGTACTTGAAGGCAATCCCGGGAACATCCTTCAGCAACGCTGCCTTACCCTTGAGTGGTTTCAATTCCTGCACAAAGGCGCGCTCACCTTCCATGTTCCGATGGCCGGCCAGAATAAAGAGCTTCACCGTGCTGCCTTTTTTGTACGGCCATTTTTTTAACGGGCGCGGCCGGTCGAGCTTCAATCCGATGGTGCGCAGGTAGGCGGTGGCGTAGTTTTCGCCGTGCTGCAGTTGGCCGAGCGTGCCGTAGTGATAATGCAGTCCCACTGGCCGTCCAATCTCCGCGCCCACGTGTGAGGTGGGCACATACTCGGCGCGCGGATCGGCGTTGGTCACCTCGCGTTGGCCGAGGCTGATGGCATACATGCGCGGGCGGAGGTCCATGCCCCAGATGGTCTTGGTGCAGAGTTCGCCGATATAAAATTTTAGCTCGGGCGTTTTGAGATCACGCCGCCATTTGGCCAAAAAGTTTTTCAGGTTCTTGCCGTAGTTGGGCATGTAATCTTTGTTGAACATGTCATTCTCACCCTGATGCCACATGAACCCTTCCAAGCGGTACTTGATCTTGCGTTTATCCAAATCCGCCAGAGCGGTACGAATGGTTTCCAGTGCCAAAGGATACATTTTAAAACCAATGGGTTCATCAGGATTCCAGTCCCCGCCTAAGTGCGTGCCGCCCGCCGCCACCTTGATAATGGCAATGGGCGCCTTGATGTGTTTGGTCACCTTGCGGGCGAAGCTGAGTTCGGGGCCCACGATATTATTAATCGGCGCCAGTGGCTCCCATCCCTTGGAACGGGTTTTATTCTCGCGGCCAAGGCAGTAGGTGAAGAGGGTTTTATCCTGCGCTTCCTCAAGTCCGGCGTAGGGCGGGAAGCGCTTGATATCCTTTACCTTCGAGTCCGAGCCGACCATGTTCGATTGCCCGGCAAAGATGAAGACACGCAATGTTTTATGGTCATCATTAGTCTGGGCAACAGCTGAGATAGTTAGAGCCCATAGAAGGAGTGTAGTAAAAATTCTCATTGGTTTATTATTCTTAAATTTTTTATGTGTACGTCACCTTAGTTCCGTTGCCCAGACTGCTCCCGCTATTGGATGAAAATGCTGGTTTTGTGGGGTCATTTCTCGGTAACGAATGCACTAACCATAATGAAGCGATTGCTATCTAATCTCAATATTTGGAATTAAATTGGACCAGGCAACCACATCAAAAACGAAATAATGGAAAAAACTATTAGACAAGCTATTAGGCCAAATATCACAAGAGCAACCCAACTCCCCCAACTTAATTTGGTTTTTTCGGCTTTTTCGGCTTCCGGTTTACCTGAGTCAACCGCTTCGTTTTCCGGATTATCCGAGTGAGATTTTCTATTTAGAGCTGCTCTGGTAAGCTCTACGATTGCGAAGATCCCTCCCAAGCCAACTAATGTTAGCCCTATACACCCCAAACCCAGCCCGTCATAGTGACCAATTGTTTCCACTGTCGTTATAACGAGAAGAACAATACCCAAGGCGACTAGCACAAGAGATGTTTTCATTGCTTTGAATCAGCTTCGGGTTCTGGTTTTTTCGACTTCTTAGAACTTGCGGCATCAAAGGGCAGCATCACCGTGTCCAACGCGGCTGATAAAGGGAGATCGATCAGAATCAGTGGCGTGAGCTTGCTTGGATGTTTCAATGAATCACCCGCATAACGCACAGACGGGTAAGTGATATCCATTCGTCCCCCATTCGCCTTCGTTACGCCTCGCAGGAAGATTGATGTGCAGCCAGAGGTTAAAACAAGTGTGCAAATTAAGATTGGGCCGAGGATTTGTTTGGTTGTCCAGTTCATGATGCTTAAAGAATGCCTCGATGAGTACCAACACCGTTAATCGATAAATAACAGGAAGCTATCGATTAAGTCAATGCTACGGCAGTTTAGTGCCGTATGTTCCATAGCGTATACCACCCAAGATGCGGTTAAAATTGGTTGTTGTTTGAAGCTATTCGGCCTTTGGTTTTTCCAATTCATATAGAGCTTTTACTTCTTCAGCAGATAAGGCGCGGTTGTAGATGCGTACGTCGTCTATGGAGCCTTCGAGGGTTGACCTATGCATCGCACCAATCCTCCACCCTCTTGCGGCCAAATCCAACGCATTTAATTTTTAC
>CAUZWB010000067.1:0-8138 GCA_963583525.1 Verrucomicrobiia bacterium
ATCGACTGGAAACGCGAAATCTCCTTCGCGATACGGACTCCCGGGAAGCCTTGACCGCGATGCGCAAGACCTACGATGCCGCTGTGGCTTCGTGGAAAAAGGAGAGCGTGCAGCATCACGGCTACTCGCAGTACGGCACCATTTTCGATCGGACCGTGAAATGGGCCGATAAACGTAAGGCCTTTTTGCGGAAATAACGGCGGTTGCCGGCTTGATTTTCTGCGAAGCTTTCGTGACACTTTGCGCATGGAAGGACATCAATCCAGCCGTCGGCAGTTTCTGAAAGGCGCGGGAGTGGCAATGGCGTTGCCGTTGCTGGAATCGTTGCCGGAGGTGCGCGCGGCGCAAAAAGTGGCCAAGGCGACCGAGCCGGTGAAACGCTTTGTTTGTTTGTCGAATAATTATGGGATTTATAAAAATGGATTTTTCCCAAAGGAGGCCGGGGCGGACTACGCGCTGACGCCGACGCTCAAGCCGCTGGAGCGGCATCGGAAAGAGTTCACGGTCTTCTCCAATCTCGACCACGGGAACACAGGCGGGCATCAGGGCGTGCCGGTGTTGCTCAGTGGCGTGCGGCCGCACTTGGCGGCGGGGTATCCGGAAGGCAACATCAGCCTTGACCAAAAGATGGCCGAGCATGTGGGCGCGGCGACGCGGTTTCCGTCGCTGACGTTGCGGGTGAATGAGGGGAACCTCACGAGCTTTACGCGCACGGGCGTGCAGGTGCCGGCGATTGATTTGCGCGGGACGTTTCGCGCGTTGTTTCGCGAGCAGACGGCGGCGGAAAAAACAAGCCGGCGGCGGAAATTTAAAATGCACGGCAGCATTTTGGATTTGGTGCTGGAGCAGGCGAAGGGCGTGAAGGGCCAGCTCGGCAAGCAGGATCAGCACAAGTTTGAGGAGTACCTCGAATCGGTGCGGTCGCTGGAGAAAAAGATCGTGCAGCAGGAACCGTGGGTGGACCGGCCCAAGCCGAAGACGGATTTTCCGGAGCCGCCGCAGGGCCAAGGCACGGCGGCAGATTTGAAGGCAATGATGGAGCTGATCGCGCTGGCGATCCAAACCGACTCCACGCGCGCAATCACGATTTCATCCGGGTTCGCGAATGGCGACTTCGGGCTCAACGGCGGTTACCACGGCTTTTCGCATCACGGCAATCGCGAAAGCCACACCGGCGCGTTGATGAAAATTGAGGCTAACATGACTGCGCAGATGGCGCACCTGATTGATCTGCTCAAGGCGCAGGATGATCTCATCAACGGCGGCACGCTCTTCGATCACACGATGATCTTTTTCGGCTGCGGCATGGCCACGGGCACGCACTCCACGAAAAATCTCCCGCTGCTGCTTGCCGGCGGCGGCTTCAAACACGGCGAGTCAAAAATCTATCCGGAGGAAGATCCCCGGCGCGTGCCGGCGGCGAATCTGTTGCTGTCCATGCTGCAAAACTTCGGCGTGGAAGCCGACCGCTTCGGCACCAGCACCGGCACCCTGACCGGCCTCGAGCGGAAATCATGAACCGCCCACGGGGAATTGCATTTCTCTGGTTGCTCGCGGTTGCCCTGCCGCTGGGCCCAGCGTTGGCCGATCCGGCCCTCAAGGCGCTCAAGCCGTATCTGCGTACGCACTGCCTGGAGTGCCACGGGCCGGACAAGCAGAAGAACGAAATTCGCTTCGACACGCTCGGCACCGATCTCGCCGATCGGCGCACGCTGGAGATTTGGCAGGAGGCGCTGGATCAACTGAACCTTGGCGAGATGCCGCCGAAGAAGGCCACGCAACCCAAGCGCGCGGACACGGCCAAGTTCACCGACGCCCTCAGCGCCCGCCTGAAACTCGCCTACGCGCAGCGCAAAAGCACCGGCGGCCGAACGGTCATCCGTCGCCTGAACCGTCTCGAACTGCGAAGCACGCTGCGCGATCTGTTGTACCTCCAAGGCGCGGCGTATCGGCCCGGCGCAGTGAGCGGTTTGGTGGACAACAACGGCAACGGCCGCGTGGAACGCAAAGGCAATGATCCGGTTCGGTTCTTTCCGGAAGACGAACTGGACGAGGGCTTTGCCAATATTGGCGATCGGTTGGTGATGTCCGATTTCCTCCTCAAGCTCATGCTCGGCGCGGCGGAGGAATCGCTGGCCGCCGCCACGCACACCGGGCCGCGGCCGAACGTGCAGCCGCGCGTGTTCCCCGCGCCCTTTGGGCAAGGCCGCCAGCTTGGCCAGCGCGCGATCGAGACGATTGCCCGCGAAGAGTTTTACAAAGACTTCGATTTGCTGACCCAACGCTATTACGAAGGTTCCGGTGGCCGGTTGGTGCCGCGCGAATTGGGCGGCGGCGTGCGCACTTCGGCACGGTATCGCGTGACGATCGAGGTATCCGGCCACAACCAAAAACATCCGTGGGGCGAACTGGTGCAGACCGATCCCACCCAGCCGTTTCGCATTGGCCTGCACGTGGCCGACGCCCGCAATGGCGGCATCGCCGGGCCGACCTCGCGCACGGTACAGGTGTGGACGTTGCCCGGCGACGGGAAGCGGCGGTCATTTAGTACGGAGCTGTGGATTGATGATACCTGGACGCCGTGGGTCGGCTGGGAGAACGGCCCGTACAATCGCAACTTCCGCGCCGAGCGTTTGGTGGAAAATTTTTTCCCGAAACAATTCACGCCGCGCCCGGATCGCAAGGCCGTGCCGAAGGAAGTGTTCGACCGCTGGCCGCTGGACATGGCGCGCGTGTTACTCAAGGACGGTTACGCCGGGCCGCATGTGCGCATTCACAGTCTGAAGCTCGAGCCGTTGATCGGCCAATGGCCGCCGCGCAGTCACACCTCGCTTTATGGCACGAGCAAATTGACGGAGGTTAATGTGGAGGAACTGCTGCGCCGGTTTGCCACGCGCGCATGGCGGCGGCCGGTGAAGGCGGCCGAGGTGGCGCCCTATGTGCAGCTCGTGCGCGGGATGATGGCGGATCCGAAACCGGGTCAAAACAAGCCGCTCGGCGCGATCAAAGATTTAAAGTACCGCGTGTACCACGGCAAATGGACGCGCCTGCCGAAGTTCGATCAACTTAAGCCCGCGGCGTCCGGCGTGCTGGCAGGTGGACTGATCGACCTGCGCCCCGCGCGCAAGCCGGAGTTTTACGGCATGGTGTTCGAGGGCCGGCTCGAGGCGCCGGTGGCCGGTGAGTATGCATTCGAATTGGCGTCAGACGACGGTTCGCGCCTGAATGTGGCCGGCCAAAAAGTTATCGAACACGACGGCCTCCACGGCGCCTCCACCAAGCGCGGCAAGGTGAAGCTCGCCAAGGGCACGCATGTGATTCGCGTGGAGTACTTTGCGTATGGCCGGCCGAACAGCCTGCGCCTCGCGTGGAACGGGCCGGGTGTTGCCAGCACGCCGTTGTCGGTGATGCCCGCTGCGCCGCGGCAATTGACCGGCGATCCGGATGAGTCCCGCGCCATCCGCGCGATGCAGGCGGGCTACACCGCGCTGTTGTGTTCGCCGCGCTTTTTGTATTTGCGCGAAACCGATGGCGCGCTGGAAGCCTACGAATTGGCGTCGCGACTCAGCTATTTTCTCTGGTCCTCCATGCCGGATGAAACGCTCTTTCGGCTTGCTGCCGAACACAAGCTGCGCGAGCCGGCCGTGATGCGCGCGCAGGTGGAGCGTATGCTCAAAGATCCCCGGGCCGGGGCCTTCGTTCAAAACTTCACGACCACTTGGCTGCGGCTCGACAAGCTCGGCAAGATGCCGCCGGAGAAGGGCGGGCCGTTTCGGTTTTATCACGACCGCAAAATGGAGCCGATGCTCTCCGCGCAGGCCACCGCGTTTTTTGCCGATGTGCTCGCGCGCAATGAGCGCATCGCCACCTTCATCCATTCCGATCACACCTACCTCAATGCCCACATCGCGCGCTGGATGTACAACCGCGATGATGTGCCCGGCGAAGGGATGATCCGCGTGCCCACCGGCGATCCCCGCCGAGGCGGCATTCTCACCATGCCCGGGGTGATGACCGCCACCGCCAACGGCGTCGACACCTCGCCCATCGTGCGCGGCGTGTGGTTGCTGGAAAACATCCTCGGTACGCCGCCCTCGCCGCCGCCGCCGGATGTCGAGCCGCTCTCGCCTGACCTGCGCGGCGCCAAGACCATCCGCGAACAACTCGAGCGCCATCGCACCAACGAAGCCTGCGCCAGTTGCCATCGCAAAATTGATCCCATGGGATTCGCCTTTGAAAACTTTGATCCCGTTGGCCGTTGGCGCACCAACTACCGAACCAACGGCCGCCCCAAAATCGCCACCACCACCAACCTCCCCAAAGGCAAACCCCTTCCCGACATTGTAGCCTTCAAGCAAATGCTTCTCACGCGCGAGCCTGATGTGGCCCGCTGTCTCACCGAGAAAATGCTCACCTTCGCCACCGGTCGCCGCCTTGAGCCCCTCGACCGCGGCGAGATCAACCGCCTCACCACCGCCCTCGCCAAAAACGGCAACCGCCTCCGCGACCTCGTCCACCTCATCACCACCAGCGAGATCTTTTTGCGGAAGTAGTGATCGCTTTTCATCCGTTTGGACGGAACGGCGCCCGAGAAGGGGATGGATGCCTTTGGGGTTTTTCCGGCCGCACACGCCGTACGTTGCGCCCAAGAATTAGGTTGCGATGTATCCGCACCGAACGCTGGCGCTACACGGACTGAGCCGAGGCAAAAGCCACTGGCAAAGTGCCGACCACTCCGTTCAATCCAACTCAACTGTAATAAAAATTGCTGCGGAATTTTCGGCCTCGGTTTTTGCTGGGCGTTTTTTTTTGTTTTCAACCTGCGAAGTTTACGTAACCTGCGGTTTCACGAAATGAATAGACAAATCCTCGCCTCGATCCTGTTGGCCACCATTGCCGTTTCGGCATTGGGAGCTGCGCCTTCCAAACTTAACTTTGTCTTCATCCTCGTTGATGACTTGGGCAAGCAGGACATGAGTTGCGAAGGGAGTACGTTTCACGAGACGCCGCATATCGATGCGATTGCGCGGAGTGGGAATCGCTGCCGATTCGGTTAGCTAACGAAACCGCTTCGTTTATCGAGGCGAATAAGGACCGTAAATTTTTCGCTTATCTGTCGTTTTACTCCGTGCACGGGCCCATCCAAACCACACAGCCGCTTTGGAAAAAATATCAAAAGAAGGCCGCCGCGAAGGGCTTGGCCAAGGAGCGGTTTAAATTCGATCGCACCAAGGGGGTTCGGCAAGTTCAGGATAATCCGATTTACGCGGGCATGATGGAATCGATGGACAACGCCGTGGGCATCGTGATGAAAAAACTGCGCGCCCTCGGCTTGGACAAAAACACCGTCGTCATTTTCACTTCCGACAACGGCGGCGTTTCCTCCGGCGATGCCTTCGCCACCTCGTGCCTCCCCATGCGCGGCGGCAAAGGACGCCAATGGGAAGGCGGCATTCGCCAGCCATATTATGTTCACGTGCCCAATCTCACCGCGCCCGGCTCCACCCATGCCACTCCGGTCACGGGCACCGATTTTTTCCCAACCATCCTCGACCTCGCCGGCTTGCCGCTCCAGCCGCGCCAACACATCGACGGCGTCAGCCTCGTGCCGTTGCTC
Source organism: Verrucomicrobiia bacterium (assembly GCA_963583525.1). Lineage (GTDB taxonomy): Bacteria > Verrucomicrobiota > Verrucomicrobiia > Limisphaerales > UBA1100 > JACNJL01. The sequence continues at coordinate 5,618 of CAUZWB010000067.1, forward strand.
AAGGGCGGCACCATTGCCGAGCGCGATCTCTTTTGGCATTACCCGCATTACGGCAATCAAGGCGGCGAGCCTTCGTCGATTATTCGCTCGGGCAACTTCAAGCTCATCCACTATTACGAGGACGGTCACGATGAGTTGTACAACCTCGCCAAAGACATCGGCGAAGAAACCGACCTCGCCGCCTCCCAACCCAAAACTGCCAAAGCCCTGCGGACAAAACTCGCCGCATGGCTAAAAGAAACCGAAGCCAGAACCCCAATCGCAGACGACCGCTTCAATTTAGAGATGAAGAAAAAACAAATCCAAACCGCCCGCACCGGCCAGTTGAAAGGGCTGGAAAACAGAGGCGCAAATTATTTGAAGCCCGACTTCAAGCCCAACAATAACTGGTGGAGCAGTCTTGTCCCCAAGGATTAAATGGCGGATTGTATTTTCGCTCTTGTGCTATCAGCGCCTCTGGCTGAACATCCGGCGTTCCATGAAATCTAAATCAATCCTCTTACTGTTGTCCCTCGTTTTTTCCTGTGACGTTTTTGCGGCGTCCAAGTTTGCCATTCCGGCCACCGATGAGGGCTTGCCCGGTGCGGGGCCAATCCGGCGGTATCAGTGGTTCCAGAATCTCTGGGAAAAGAAACGCACCGGTTGGGCGGCGCGCGTGAAGGCGGACCAAGGTGCGGTGGTGTTTTTGGGCGACTCGATCACGCAAGGTTGGGGCGATGATTTCCGCGGCCAATTCAAGGGTGTAAAGGTGGCCAACCGCGGCATCAGCGGCGACACCACGCGCGGCGTGCTCATCCGGCTCAAGGAAGACGTGCTCGCGCTGAATCCGAAAGGCATCGTGCTGCTTATTGGCACGAATGACCTTGAGGAAAAGGCCGCGCCGGAAGTGATCGCCGGCAACCTTAAGCTGATCATCGCCGCGCTCAAGAAGCACGACCCGAAAATGCCGATCATTCTTTGCAACACCTTTCCCAGCTCGGCGAGCAAGCGGCGGCCGGCCAATCAGATTAAGAAAATCAACCAGCTTTATTTCGCCGCCGTGAAAGGGGATGCGCAGATCACCGTGCTGGACACGTGGCTGCTCTTTGCCGATGCCAAGGGCGACGCGAAGAAGGCGGAGTTTCCTGATCTGTTGCACCCCAATCAACTTGGCTACGCCAAGTGGGCCGCCGCTCTGCAGCCGCTCCTCGCCACGCATGGGTTTGTGGAGACGCTCATCCCCGCCTTCGAGCGGGAGGCCGGTTACGTGAGCCTGTTCAACGGCAAGGATCTCACCGGCTGGGGCTTCCGCAACCAGCGCACCCAGAAAAAGACCGCCACCTTCGACGGCAAAACCGCCAGCAGCGGCGGCCGTTACCGCGCCATCAACGGCCGGCTGGTCGTCACTACGCCGCCGGAGGGTCGGCGCATTCAGCAGCTTTGGACCACGCGCGAGTTTCCGAAGAATTTTATTTTGAAACTCGAGTTCCGTGCCACGCCCAATGCCGATAGCGGCGTCTTTATCCGCCGCCCGCAGTTGCAATGCCGAGACTACGTCCTCGCCGGTCCTTGGAAGGATCTCAAAAAGTACAAGCCGCAGGACTGGAATGAAATCATCGCCGTCGTCAAAGACGGCGTGGCTCACTGCACCTGCAATGGCGAAGTGTTGAATGGTGAATTCAAAGTACCCGCCACCGGCCCCATTGGCCTTGAGGGCGACCGCGGTCAAATGGAGTATCGCCGCATCAGGGTGAAGGAGCTGGATTAAGTTTCGAATCCGCCTGTGGAAAATTATGTCTGATAGTTTGTGAAGCGGAATTTTATGAGGTTTATTGTTGCGGCCATAGCGTGGATGACCATCGGCGGCAGCCTTGCGGTGGGGCCGGGCAAGGCGGCGGTTCCGAAGGCAAAGCTGAAGGAGTTTCGGGCGCAAGTGGAGCCGGTGTTGAAACGGGTGTGCGTGGGATGTCACGGGCCGAAGAAACAGAAGGGGAAATTTCGGGTGGATACGCTGGATCCGGATTTGCTGAAAGGCAAGGACGTGAGCTGGTGGCTGGAGGTGTTTGACGTGATCGGCAACGGCGAGATGCCGCCGAAGGACGCGAAGGTGAAGCTGGCCGACGCGGAGAAGGCGCGGATTGTCGATTGGCTCTCGGGCGAAATCCAAGTGGCGTCGCAAGTGCGGCGAAGCGAGCAGGGGCACACGTCGTTCCGGCGCATGACGCGTTACGAGTACAAATATGCGCTGCAGGATTTGCTCGGGTTGCCGCATAATTTCTCGCGGGATTTGCCGCCGGAGACGGTGTCGGAGGATGGCTTCAAAAACAGCTCCGAGATGCTGCAGATGACGGTGCAGCAGTTCGGGCAATACCGTCAGCTGGCGCGCAAGGCGCTGGAGCGGGCAACGGTGCGCGGTGACCGGCCGAAGCCGGTTTACTACGGCATCACGATGAAAGCCGCCGCGGCGCAGATCGATGCCGGTTACGCGAAGGCGATCGAGGCGACACGCAAGCGAGTGCGAAACGATGGGCTGACGCTGGAG
>CAUZWB010000068.1:0-8113 GCA_963583525.1 Verrucomicrobiia bacterium
CCGTTGCCCGCGAACAATTTCTCCAATTCCTCAACCGCCTCGGCCGCCAACCTAAAGCCCCCGCCCTCGTTCTTGTCACCCATCATGTCGAGGAAATCATGCCCGCGTTCACCCATGCGCTGTTGTTAAAAAACGGCCTGGTGAACGCAACCGGAAGAATGAAAACTACTCTGACCAGCGAAAACCTAAGCACCTCATTTGGCAACAAAGTGAAACTGGAAAAGAAAGGCGGCCGATACGCACTGAAAGTTTCCGCACGGAAAGGGATGATGTGAAAATGACCAAGGCCCAAAACCCAAGAACCAAGGAATAACCAATGCCCAAATGTTCATCGCATCATTGGGTATTCCTAAAACTGCGCCCCCGGAAACCACGGTTGAAATTCATCATCCCCAATCCCGTTCAACTCACTCTTCGTCTTCTCTCCATTGGCCACCGTAATGATTTTTTCAAATAGCCGGGCGCCCACTTCCGCTACTGTTTCGGTGCCGTCGATGATCGTCCCCGCATTCAAATCCATGTCTTCCTCCATCCAGTTGAACAACGCCGTGTTCGTGGCCACCTTGATGCACGGCGCGGGCTTGCACCCGTAGACGCTCCCGCGACCGGTTGTAAAAACCCCCACATTACAACCACCCGCAACTAGTCCCGTCATGCTCACCGGATCGTATCCCGGTGTATCCATAAAACAAAACCCAGCCGTGTCGATGCGCTCCGCATAATCGTACACCGCCATCAATGGCGACTGCCCTCCCTTTGCCAGCGCGCCGAGGCTCTTCTCATAAATCGTCGTCAACCCGCCCGCCTTGTTGCCCACAGAAGGATTATTATCGATAGTGCTATCGTGTCGGCGCGCATAATCCTCCCACCAATGAATTTGTCGCATTAATTTTTCGGCGATCTCCGGCGTGGCCGCACGATTCGTTAGCAAATGTTCCGCGCCATAAATTTCCGTCGTCTCCGCAAGCACAGATGTTCCTCCGTGCCGCACCAATTCATCCGAAGCCACCCCCAACGCCGGATTCGCCGTGCACCCGCTATTTCCATCGGAGCCGCCGCAATTTTCCGCTAGCAACAATTTTGACAAAGGCTGCTCCGTCCGCCGCCCCTCCGCCACCTTTGGCAAAATTGCCTCCACCGCCTTGGCAGCCGCCTCGATGGTTTTCAGTGAACCGCCCGTGCCTTGGATGGTCATGAATTCCGGCACAAGCTCACCCTCGCGTAGATTGTCCAAATCATAATCCTCGCGAATGCCGGCGATTTGATTATCTTCACAGCCAAGCCCGATCATTACGTAGCCCGCGATATTCGGATGCCGCGCCATATTGCCCAGCGTACGTCGAATGAGTTGCATCGGCCCGCCCGGATCCACCCCGCAACCGCCTTGCGTCTTGAGCGCAATCACTCCGTCGATGGCGGGAAATTGTTTTTGAAAATCCGCCCCGCGAAAGCGCTCCGCCACATAACGCGAAACGGAGTTAGAACAGTTCACATTGGAAATTACCGCCACATAATTGCGCGTGCCCGCGCGTCCGCCCGGACGGGCAAACCCCTGAAACGTGCGCCGCTCCGCTTCGGGATAAAATTCCGTGGGCCGATAATCCGAACAGAAATGATGCTCCCGTTCATAATCGCGGCACACGAGATTTTGCGAATGCACGTGCTCCCCTACCGCAATATCGCCTTTGGCAAACCCAATAATCTGCCCGTACTTATACAACGGCTCCCCATCCGTCACTTCCTTCAATGCGATTTTATGCCCCGCCGGAATGGTGGTGGCCGTGGTAATTGTGCCGCTCCCGCCAGCCAATTCCCTACCCGCCTTCACGGTTTTTTTCAATACCCCCACGTGGTCACCCTCACGCAAGCGGAGCACCACCGAATCCATATCAATCAATGTAGTTGAAGCCATCGGCGCGAGAATATACACGAAGCCAAAAAAATCACAGAAAACAAACTCAATGTGCCCGGGCTACAAAGGCTACAGCTCTTCGACCTCAATCCAAGTTTCCAACTGTTGCCCATCCACTTCCGCCGTGAGCCGATGTCGTCCGGGTTCCAGTCGCGCAAATTGACCCCCTTCGCGCACGACACATTCCAGCGTATCCGAGGCCCAACGCGCCGAAGTCGCATTCACGCTCAACCGCACTTGGCGACTGGATGGCGGCAAGTCGGGATCTAAATAAAAAACCGTGCCCGGTAAAGGCGACAACACGCGTACATCGGCAATATGCGTACCATCGAGCACCGTGCGATTGCGAAGCGTGTTGTCCGCACTGGCAAACCACTCCGCATAATCCGTGCCCAACTTCACGCGACCGCCCGCATCGAAATCATCCCGCATTTCGCGCTGCGGTAGGTTGCCCGCCACAAACCATTCCGCCACTCCCTGCCCTGCCCTGCGGCCCGTGATCGGATTCACCCGTACACGCACCAATCCTTTCGGACGCACAAAGTCACTCGTGCCAAACCGCTCGCGCAAGCGCTCCATCACCGCATGCATCACCGGCGCGGCCCCAGTCACGCCAGAAATATTCTGCATCGGTGCCCCATCAAAATTTCCAACCCACACGCCCACCGTAAATTCCGGTGTGTACCCCATTGCCCAGTTATCACGAAAATCAGAACTCGTGCCCGTTTTGCACGCCACCGGAAAATCAAACGCCAACGCTGATTCCCATCCAAACGCCTGCGCCCGCGCCGCGTTGTCACTCAACATATCTGTAATCAGCCACATGTGCCGCGCATTAAAAATCCGCTGCGACGATTGCGGATCATTCTCGAGCACACGAACCGAGCGATGTACTCCCATCCGCGCGAGCGTTGCATACGCGTTGGCCAATTCCAGCAATCGTACCTCTGCGTTACCGATGGTGAGCCCGAGCCCGTAGTGATTCGCCTTCGCTCCCAAAGTAGAAAGCCCACATTCGCGCAATCGTTTTTGTAATGCCTTCGCACCTCCCACTGCTTCCAGCACTTTCACGGCGGACACATTTAGAGAATTTGCCAACGCCAATCGCAGCCGCATCGGCCCGTGGAATTGGCGATTGAAATTTTGCGGGCTAAACACACCCGTGCTTGTGATAAAATCTGTGGGCACATCGGCAATCACCGTCGCCGGCGTCATCCCTGATTCCAGCGCCAACAAATAGGTAAACGGCTTGAACGTGGAGCCCGCGCTTCGCCGTGCCCACGCACCGTTTACTTGGCCCGATTCCGCCTCAAAATAATCGCGCGATCCAACCCAAGCCAACACATTACCCGTTTCATTTTCAATCACCACCACCGCTCCGTTGGAAACATTGCGTTGGGCCAATCGATCCAGTCGCTCAACGAGTGTGCGGTGAACGAATTGATTCAGCGGCAAATCCAGAGTGGTTCGCACATTCGCCTTCACCTCGCGCTGTTGGCTCACCCAATCCACAAAATGCGCCGCTGCAAATGCACGGCCATCGCGGTTGAGGGCAATGGGCTCGGCACAAGCGCGGTGATGGGCGGTGACATCCAGCCAACCGAGTCGCTGCATGCGCCCGAGAATGATCAGTTGCCGGCGCTTGGCGCGTTTGAAATGCTTGTGTGGATTTAACCGCGAAGGGCCGTTGGGCAACGCCGCTAAAAACGCCGCCTCCGCGGGCGACACATCAGCCAGCGGTTTATCAAAATAAAACCAAGCCGCCGTGCCCGCACCTCGGCAGAGATTTCCATAATCGATGCGATTCAAATATGCGGTGAAGATTTCTGATTTACTCCAACTACGCTCAAGCTTGAGCGCCTGAAGGTTTTCGAGGATTTTTGTACGCACCGTGCGCGGGCGCGGTTCGGCATTTTTAATGAGCTGCTGCGTGATGGTCGACGCACCGGACATCACCCGCCGATGCACCGCAATCTCCTTCACCGCGCGTGCGGTGCTAAACCAATCCACGCCGTCGTGCCGCCAAAATCGTTTATCTTCCGCCGCCAACGTAGCTTTCAAAAATACCGGCGCACATTCATCGAGCGTAATCGGTTGAAAAAACCGCTCATCCGAATTGAGCAACAACCGCAACGGCTCCCCATTGCGATCGGTCGCTTGGGGACTGAAAACTGGCGGCACTTCCATTGCCGTAGGCAACGGCATCAAAGTCACAACCGCTTGCAACCCCAACCATCCCGTAAGCCAAACACACCCAAATCGCAGCGCCCATCGACGCCACGCTTTGCGCGCGAACCATTCGCGAATTTTGCGCAGTAGTTTAGTCATCCAAAGGCAAAGTCACAATGGGTTCACTTGCGCTCAACCCAACGATGTTTGGATCATACATTGCCTCCGCTTTCGCAGCGGGCGCGGTGGCGGTGCCGGCGGCGCGCACGCGGGCGAGGTATTGAAAATGATGCGCGCCGCGTGAAAGGTTGTTCGCATAAAACACCGCGCGATCTTTGCGCAATACTTGGTGGCTGACATACCACCACCGACTGCGGCGGGATTGGGCACTCACTCGGGTATTCTGAGTTTTCAATCGGTTGTTCATCGGCTCCAAATTGGCAGGCAATCCGTCCTCAATGGCGAGGTAATGTTGCGGCTCGGGCACATCCAGCCGCAAGGTAACGCGCACAAGATCGCCCACGCGCAGAGGCGCGCCGTTATCTTCGGTGCCGTCGTCCTTCAATCGCGTGTAGGTGCGGGTGAGGGAGAGGCCTTGCTTCACTGGCTTGGAATGTTTTTCGGCTGGGTACATTTCCGCTTTCACCTGCACAAACAAAGTGCGAGCGCCGGGATTGCGCAGGAGCATGACCTTCTCGTTCGGGCCGGGCGCGTTTGGAAAAGTGAACACCGTACGCCGTTGTTTGGCGTTTAGCTTAAAGGAACGCTCTTCTTCGCCCCAAACAATCGTGCCATTAACCGGGCCTTGCTCGGCGGCATTGTGTTTGGAAAACGTAGCCATCGCGTACACCACCCACGCGTTGGAAAAAGTAGTTCCCCAATGACCCGCGCGCGCGGTGGAAATAATTTCACCGGCCCATTTCGCGGCATCCGGATTCTCTACATCGTGCTGGCACAACGCAAGTAAACGCATCGCGCGCAACTGGCTCGGGCTGCCAAAGTAACCAAAAGCTCGACGCTTCGAACGGGTTGACTGAATCAGTTTCTCAATCATTCCTTTCGGCCCATTCACCTTGGCCACGGCAGAGGCCAACAGGGCGCCGGCACTGCTGGATAATTCATTGCGCCGTCCGAATGCGTGTTCATGGCTGGCCGGTTGGGCTTCATGGAGGAGTGCCAAGGTGTAAAGCGCGAGGCAATATGCATCGCCTTCCTTCGGATCCATCGGGCGCTTCACGTGTTTGGTGAGATATTTCACCAATGATTTCAGTTGATCATCGGGGACATCGTGGCCGCGCTCCTCGGCAATGGCCAGCACCATGCCGCCGTAAGCGCTGGCAAATGCTGTGGCGCTTCGGCCCGGCCAATAGCCCAATCCGCCAGAATGATCCTGCATTGACAATAAACGATTAATGCTTCGCTCGATAATTTCTTTTGCTTTGGGCGAGGTGGAATTGAACTTTGGAAACACATCTTCGAATTCATCCAGTAACAGCCACGGCAACAATCGCGAGCTCGTTTGCTCCACGCATCCGTGCGGGTATTTGAGTAAATATTCCGTGGCCGCTTCCATCTCCGCCATTGGCGAAGTGCTCACGCTGATGGTGAAGAGACCTTCGGCTTGACGCAGCAAGGGGTCGATGGGTTTGAGCAAATCCAATCCCCCCTTTTGCAAACGCACAAAATGAATTGATCGACGCAAAGGCGACACATGGCGAATGTCGATGAAAGATTCGCGCGCATCGGCAAGCTTGGGTTGCGCGGCGCAACGAACACGCCACACCGTGCGCGCTTTGCCGACACGGGCGAATTGCAGCGGGAAGTTCACAGCTATCGTGCCTTGGGCCGGGATGGTAATGCGGCGTTCGGTTTTGTCTTTAGCGGTGATGGAAGCATCCAGTTCGAGCTTCACTTCCGCTTCGATGGCTTGGTCGGTTTGATTATAAATCATCGCCTTGCCAATGAGCTCATCGCCCACTCGACCGAAGCGCGGCAAAGCGGACTCCACCATTAACGGTTGATGAATGCGAAAACCAGTTTCAGTAGTTCCAAAGCGATCGCCCGAATGCGCGACGGCGAAGAGCCGATAGCGCGTGAGGCTGTCGGGAGCAGTGAAGCTGGCACGAATGCGGCCTTCGGCGTCTGTGCGCAGCGTGGCATTCCAAAAGGCCACGGCGAAAAACTTGCGGCGCAATTTGCCAGCGTCACCGCCGCCGCCGATGAGGTGGCCTTTATTTCCGAAAGCAACGCGGCTGGGGTCTTCCGTGCGCATAAAGGCAAATGAGGTCGAGGTATCAACTTGGAGCCTGCGGGGCGCGTAAAAATACGAATGCAAGTCGGGCGCGTTGTAGCCGGTGAGGTCGAGAATGCCCTCGTCCACGGCGTACAGCGTGACCTCTGTGCCGGGCACGGGCGCGCCGGTGTGGTCGTTGACGTACAGCACAACCTCCACTTCCTCGCCGGGTTGATAATCGGACTGGGATAATTCCGCCTCAACATTCAGGCGCGAACTCGGGCGTTCCACCTTCAATTCGCAATAGCCGATGCGGTACTCGGCGGTTTTGATTTTGCGAGTGCTGTCCGCCGAGCCGCGCAGCAGCATTACGGACACGAACACGTTGGGCTCGTCGCCTTCTAGCAACGGCACCTCAATGGCGGGCGCGTTGCCGGTGACTTCAACGGAAAAACTGCGCAGCACTTTTTCGCGTTCTACCGTAACCATCGCGCGACCGCTGAAGGGTGCCTTCAGCAAAATAGTTGCCGTGCCGCCGGTTTGATATACGGCGCGGTCCGGCACCATTTCCATTTGGAATTCATTGCGAAAATCCCACGCCAACGGTTTTTCACCGCGCACATAAAATGTGGTGGTGTTTCGAATGGGCCGACCTTTGGCATCCGCCCCGCGCAGTTCCAGTTGATACTGGCCCGCCTCGGGCGGCACCAATGCGGACGAGATTGGATCCGCATCGCGCGCGATTGTTTTCAAATCCGTTTCGCTGATGTGAATTTTCTTGAGTTCGTTTTTATAACGCACTACGCCGCCCGCGCCTTTCATTTTTACGCTGTGCCATTCCATTTTATTGAGCGTGGCCGTGAACGACTGGCCCGCCACCGCCGGACTGCCGTCAGATTTCACCGCCACCACTTGCAATGGAATCGATTGCTTGGCCCATCGCACGCGCGGCAACTCGCGCAGCGCGAGATAATAATCCGATGAATGCCGAATGACCGAGGTGCTTCCGGAAATGGATTGGCCGTTGCCACTGGTAATGCGCACGGAGAAGCTGCCTTCCACCGGCATCGGCGAGGCGAGGTCATCGATCACTTCCGGTCGGATGAGCAATTGGCCTTCGCGGGACAACGTGCATTCGTCAGAAAGTTCCGTGGTGTGGCTGCCATCCGTTTCCCCAAACTCGAACTTATCCCAGCCCGAGGGTGAAAAAATTGTGTGATGACCGGTGAATGACCAAAACGCTTTCCCGCCCGCGAGCGGTTTGCCGAAGTAATAGTCCGCGCGCAATGGAATCTCAATCGCTTCGCCCGGTGCAAATTGACGTCGCCCAGGAAATCGAAGCTTAAAGGTCGCCGGCTCGTACTCATACACATCGATGTAATGATCCTGACCGCCCGCCGAAATGGTATGACTGCCGCTCACGCCTTTCGCGAGCTGGATTTTTGCATCAAACGAGCCGTGCTCGCTGACGGTAACGGGTTTGCTGAAAAATGTGTGACCGCGCCAATCCCGCGCGCGAACGGTGAGTGTTTCACCGGCGGGCACTTCCAGCTTGCCGTCTGCCCAATGGCGCACGTGTCCTTTGAGTTGAACGACATCGCCCGGCTGATAAATGAGGCGGTCGGTAAACAAATGGGTTTTACGTGTTTCGGCATTCCCCCACCCGTAGTTTATATCAAACGGCCACAGTGGGATTTCCGCAAAAGATAAGTCCATCTGAATCGCGTGATGATCTTTCCCGTGCGAAACCGAAAGCCAACGTGTAGCGCGCCTTTGCTGCTTTGAAACTATAACCGCGC
>CAUZWB010000069.1:0-8055 GCA_963583525.1 Verrucomicrobiia bacterium
CGCGGCGGGGATGATAGCGCATCCGGAAGGTTGGCTAAAGCGCGTGGCCGAGGCGGTGCACGCGAGTGGTGCGCAGTTGATTGCCGATGAGGTGATGACTGGGTTTGGGCGTACGGGGACGATGTTTGCGTGCCAAAAAGAAAAGGTGACGGCGGATTTTCTGTGCGTTGCCAAGGGGCTCACAGGGGGGTATCTGCCGATGGCGGCGACCTTGACCACGCAAGGTGTGTTCGATGCGTTCCTCGGCGAGTACGAGGAATTTAAAACATTTTTTCACGGGCACAGTTACACAGGCAATCAACTCGGCGCGGCGGCGGCTTTGGCGAGTTTGGATATTTTGCAGGGGGCGGAATCCAAAAAGAAACGGCGGATGCTGGAAAAACAATTGCGCGATGAATTGCAAACGCTGTGGTCGTTGGCGGCGGTGGGGGATGTGCGGCAGGAGGGATTGGTGGCGGGGGTGGAGTTGGTGGCCGACTGGCGCACGCGTGCGGCGTTTCCGCTGAAGGCGCGGGCGGGCATTCGCGTGTGCGAGGCGATGGCGCGGCGGGGCGTGTTGACGCGGCCGATTGGAAATGTGATTCCGTTGTTGCCGCCGTATTGTACGACGGGGGCGCAGTTGCGGAAGATGGTGAGGGTGTTGCGGGAATCGATTGCGGAGGTAGTGGGCGAGGCGGGGTGTTGAAGTGGAACTCGTCCCTCCCAGCCGGCCGTCACTTAATCTCCCGGCGTGCGGATGCGTTCGACTAATTCCTGAACTTCTTTGGGTGGCGGGCCGGCGGTTTTTGAAACCGCAAAGGCGACGGCGAAGTTTACCGCGGCACCCACTGCGCCGAAGGCGTTGGGGGTGATGCCGAAGAACCAATTTTCTTTCATGTCGCCCAAGAACGTTGTGCCGGGGATGAACATGATGCCTTTGTGCTGGAACACGTACAGCAGCGTGACGCCGATGCCGGCGATCATGCCGGCGATGGCGCCTTGTCGGTTCATGCGTTTGGAGAAGATGCCCATCATCAGCACGGGGAAAATGGATGAGGCGGCAAGGCCAAAGGCGATGGCCACGGTGCCGGCGGCGAAGTCGGGCGGGTTGAGGCCGAAATAACCGGCCATCAAAATGGCGCCAATCATGGCGATGCGGCTGGCTTTGAGTTCTTCTTTTTCGGTGATGTTCGGCCGCATGATTCCTTTTAGCAAATCATGTGAAATGGCGGAGGCGATGGCGAGCAGGAGTCCGGCGGCAGTGGAGAGTGCAGCGGCCAAGCCGCCGGCGACGACCAGTGCGATCACCCAGCCGGGGAGCTTGGCGATTTCAGGGTTGGCAAGCACGATGATGTCTTTATCGACGTTCACCATTTCATTGCCTTGCCAGCCGTGCTGGGCGAAGGGAGTTTTGTTGTGTTTGATTTTTTCTTCGGCAATGTGTTGGTCGGCTGTGGCGATGGAATGTTGTGCGGCAGCGATGTCCGTTGCGGCTTTTTTGTCGCCTGCGGCGGCGGCTTTCTTGGCTTCGACGAGTTTGGATTTTGCGGTTTCGCGTGCGTATTGCGCGGCGCCTAAGCCGCCGTCATTGTAATACTGAATTCGGCCGTCTCCGTTCCAATCATGGTATTCGAGAAGGCCGGTTTTTTCCCAGTTCTTAAACCAGTCGGGGCGCTTGGCGTATTCGAGGTTGCCTTCGAGCGTGCCGACTTTGCCGGTCTGAATGGTTTGGGTGAGGTTGAGGCGCGCCATCGCGGCAACGGCGGGGGCGGTGGTGTATAGGATGGCAATGAAGATCAGGGCGTACCCGGCGGAGAGGCGGGCGTCTTTGACTTTGGGTACAGTGAAAAATCGGATGATGACATGCGGCAATCCGGCGGTGCCAATCATGAGCGAGAGGGTGTACATAAACATGTTTAGTTTACTACCCATCACATCGGTGGTGAATTGGTTGAAGCCGAGCTCTTGAATGACGGCATCGAGTTTTGCCAAGAGAGGAGTGCCACCGGCGACATCCCCACCGAGGCCGAGTTGGGGGATGGGGTTTCCGGTGAGTTGCAGTGAGATGAAAATTGCGGGGACGGTGTACGCGAAAATCAGGACGACGTATTGGACGATTTGGGTGTAGGTGATGCCTTTCATACCGCCGAGGACGGCGTAGAAAAAGACGATGCTCATACCGATGAAAAGGCCGGTGTTGTAGTCGGTCTCGAGAAAGCGCGAGAAGACGACGCCGACGCCTTTCATTTGGCCGATGACGTAGGTAACCGAAACGAGAATGAGGCACACGACGGCCACCACGCGGGCGGTTTTGGAATAGAAGCGTTCGCCGATGAATTCGGGCACGGTGAATTTGCCGTACTTGCGGAGATAGGGCGCGAGCAACAGCGCGAGCAAAACATAACCGCCGGTCCAGCCCATGAGAAACACCGAGCCGCCATAGCCGGAATAGGCAATGAGGCCGGCCATGGAAAGGAAGGATGCCGCGCTCATCCAGTCGGCCGCCGTGGCCATGCCGTTGGCGAGGGGACTCACGCCGCCGCCGGCCACGTAAAATTCACTGGTGGATTTAGCGCGACTCCAAATTGCGATGCCGATGTACAGCGCAAAAGTGATGCCGACGATGAGGTAGGTCCACGTCTTGACGTCCATTTAGGCGTCCTCCTTTTTGTCAGATTCCGATTCATCCTCTTTGTCGAAACCATATTTTTTGTCCAACTTGTTCATCAAACGGACGTAAACGAAAATGAGTACAACGAATACGTAGATGGAGCCTTGCTGAGCCATCCAGAAACCAAGTTGGAATCCGCCGAGGGAAATCTTATTGAGCACATCGACAAATATAATGCCGCAGCCGTAGGAGACGAGAAACCACACCGCCAGCAGCCAAGCCATAATGCGGAGGTTTTCCCGCCAATAATCGCGGCGGCGTTGTTGAGAGGAATCGGGATCGGCCATAGCGCGTCGACGAACGTTGCGGGGTTGTAACAGAGGCTTGCGGCGGAGGCAACGGGAAACAGGTTGGGAATGAACACAGATATTTAGGATGTTCAGGATGGGGTTTTATCCTGAATATCGTGGGCACCTGTGTTTGCTCTTTCCAATCTTGTGTGACTGGCGTACCGTCCGCCGTCCGGAAATGCCGAGTGTTTACATCAAAACTTATGGGTGCCAAATGAACGAGCGCGACAGCGAGGCCGTCGCCGCGCAGCTCGTGGCCAAGGGCTATGCCGTCGCGCCGGAGGAGGCGGATGCTGATGTTATTTTGCTTAACACCTGCAGCGTGCGCGATGCTGCTGAGCAAAAGGCGCTGAACAAGATGCAAACGCTCATCGGCCAAACGCGTAAACACAATCCCGATGCCGTGCTCGGTTTCATGGGCTGCATGGCGCAAAGCCGTGGACAGGAATTGATCGATCAATTGCCTGATGTCGACCTCGTGCTCGGCACGCAAAAATTTCATCGCGCGGGCGAATACCTCGATGCCCTCCTCGGCGGTCGGCGCGACAAGGTCGTGGATACCGCGGAAGAAACCGGCAGCGAAGCCACCATCCGCGAGCATCTCTCATTGGGCGCCAGTGAAGCAAAGTCGGTCACCGCGTTTGTGAGCATCATGCAGGGCTGCAATCAGTTTTGCACATTTTGCATCGTGCCGTACACGCGCGGGCGGGAGCGCTGCCGGAGCATCGAGGATATTGTGACCGAGTGCCGCGAGTTGGTGGCCGGCGGCGTGCGGGAAATCACCTTGCTTGGCCAAATCGTCAACAGCTACGGCAAACGCGAAATCGGCGTGCGCGATGGCAAGAGCGCCTTCGTGCAACTCATCGAAGCCGTGCACGAAATTGATGGCCTCGAGCGCATTCGGTTTACTTCGCCGCATCCGAAAGGCTACGGCGATGATTTGGTGGAGGCGTACGCGCGGCTGCCGAAGCTCGTGGAGAACGCGCATCTCCCCGTGCAAAGCGGCAGCAATCGGATGCTCAAACTGATGCACCGCGGCTATACCCGCGAGCGGTTTGTGGACTTGGTGGGCAAGCTTCGCGCCACGCGGCCGGAGATCGGAATCGGCACCGACATCATCGTGGGTTTCCCAGGCGAAACCGAAGCGGACTTCGACGAAACACTGAGCCTTTGCGCCGAAGTGGAATTCGATAACGCGTTTCTTTTTAAGTACAGCCAACGCCGCGACACGCCGGCGGCCGCGATGCCGGATCAATTGCCCGAATCGGTCATCGAGGAACGTCACGCGCGTTTGCTCGAGGCGGTGGATGCCATTCGCGTGCGCAAGCTGAAGGAATACATCGGCCGCCAAATGGAAATTCTGGTGGAAGGCCCCAGTCGCCGCAACGCCGCGCGCCTTGAAGGCCGCACGCGGTGTAATAAAATTGTGGTGTTCGAGGGCGGCGAGCGATTCATTGGCCAAGTGATGGACGTGCAAATCGCTGATGCCACCAAAACAACTTTGTACGGCGACCCCGCTATTTTGAACCTGAACTGATATGCCTGAAATTTCCCTCGCCAATTTGTCGCTCGCGCTCGGCGCGATCATGGTGCTAACCGCTGTGTGGGGATTGGCCAAAACAGAGGGCGCGATGGATTGGATTAAAAAATTCCCGCGTAATGAAACCGCCGGCTGGACGCTGAT
Organism: Verrucomicrobiia bacterium; assembly: GCA_963583525.1. Classification (GTDB taxonomy): domain Bacteria; phylum Verrucomicrobiota; class Verrucomicrobiia; order Limisphaerales; family UBA1100; genus JACNJL01. The sequence goes on from CAUZWB010000069.1 coordinate 4,625, forward strand.
GCTTGCGGGCATGGCATGGTTCCTGTGGGTGCTTAGTGGTGAAACTCTGGCCGATTTCGAAAAGTTTCGAATGATCATCAAAATTTTCATCGTAGCCGTTGGCGTGGGGTCCTGTTTTTTCCTAAAGGACTTTCTCGCCGTGCGCGGCTTGGCAGTGGTGCTGCTGCTGATCGCCAAGCTCATCGTGGACACCGCCCGCTGGCACGAAAGCGATTGGCGCCTCGTGCTGGTGGTGCTCGCCTACGCGTTGGTAATCAAAGCCATGTGGTTCACTGTGGCGCCATGGCGCATGCGCAACATTCTCAATTGGGCAACCGCCAGTGAGCGGCGCTTCAAAACGATGTGCAGCGTGCGGTTGGCATTTGCCGTGCTGCTGATCGCATTGGGTCTAACGGTCTTCAAATAGGTTCCCAATAAAAAAGCCGCCCTTGCGGACGGCTTTTTCAGGGGGATGGAGATTTGCCTAGCGGCGTTTCTCCAAATGTTTTTGTATTTCACGCAGGGCGTTTCGCATTTCATTCATTTCGCGGCGCAATTGATTGATGTCGCCGTTTCCTTCGTCCTCGCCGTGCTTGTGCTCGTGATTTTCGTGGCGGTGGCCGGGCTCCTCGCGATCCTCACGCGCTTCGCGGGTGTGGCCTTCGCGGTCGCCGTCCTTATTCATCCGTCGGGCGTGGGCGGCTAGCTCCTCGGCCCAATCGCGCAATCCGGCGGCTTGCAGATGTTCGATGGCTGCGCCGATGTGTTTCATTCGGGCTTCGTTGCCGTGTTCGCGTTCGCCGCGTTTGCCGTGTTCGCGGCGTTCGGCCATTTCGGCTTTTACGTGGCGAAGTAATTTTTCGGCTTCCTCGTGTTTGCCTTGTTTGCGCAGCTCGTTGATTTTGCGTTCGGCTTGCTCTAGGAATTTGCGCACTTCTTGGTCTTGTTCGCCTTCGCCGCGTTTGCCGTGTTCGCCTTGGCCTCGGAATTTTGCGATGGCGTCTTGCACGTGCTTGAGCACTTTGGCGGCTTCTTCCTTTTTGCCGGCTTTGCGCAGCTCGGCAATATGGCGTTCTTGTTGGTTGACCCATTTGCCGAATTCCTCGTTGTCGCCGCCGTCGCCGTGATCGTGTTCGCGACCTTCACCGTGGCCGCGTTCGCGATGGGCCATGGCTTTGCGATGTTGGGCTAATTCTGTGCGGGTGCGTTTGGCGAGGGCTTCGGCTTGGTCGGGCTTGCCTTGCTTGCGCAGGGAGTTGATTTGTTTTTCGCGTTGCTCGAGCCACTCTTCCAATTCGCGGGCCTGACCATCGCCATCGCGTTCGCGGGCATGTTCGCGGTCGCCTTCACGGGGCTTGTCGCGGTCGCCTTCGCGGGGTTTGTCGCGGTCGCCTTCGCGGGGTTTGTCGCGGTCGCCTTCGCGGGGTTTGTCGTCGTCGTTTGACTGTACGGTCCAAGTGAAGCACACGCCTGCAATCAGCAGCGTGGCCATTAGGGGGATTAATTTCTTCATGGGAATGTTTTTGTTTGAGGGTTAGCTTGGCTTTAGGCTAGCGGCATCCCGAGGTTTGTCTAGTGGGAAACTTATTTTTATGACGACCCTTTTTAGCGTGCCCACACGCATTCTCGTGGTGCGGGGCGGGGCGATTGGCGATTTTGTGCTGACACTGCCGGTGTTGATGGCCTTGAAGGTGGCGCATCCGCAAGTGGCGTTGGCGGTGTTGGCTTCGCGGGAGTGCGGTGAATTGGCTGTGGCGGGCGGTTTGGCGGATGAAGCCCGGCCATTGGAAGGCCGCGAATGGGCTGGTTTGTTCGTCGAAAACGGCGATTGCGATGCGGGGATAAATGAATGGCTGGCGGGGTTTGATTGGGTGATTTCTTTTTTGCACGATCCCGTTGGGGTTTTCCAAGATAACGTGTGCGCCGTCAGTGAAGCGCGATTCGTTACGGGCTGTCATCGGCCGGCAAATGGCTCGGGCGTGTCGGCGGCGGCGGTCTTGTTGGAGTCGTTGGAGTCGTTGGGCATTTCGGGGGCGAGTGCGGTGCCGCGGTTGGAGCTTTCGGTTGTTGATGAAAAGCAAAACGTGTTGGCAGTGCATCCGGGCAGTGGTAGTGCGGCCAAGAATTGGCCGGAAGAAAACTGGGTGGTTTTTCTTTCGGAGTGGCTGGAGCAAACGGATGTCGAATTAATGTTAGTTGGCGGCGAAGCGGAAGTGGAACGGGTGGCGAGATTGAGTGCGCGACTGCCGCGTGCGCGCCATCGTGTTTTGCTTCACGCGCCTTTGGTGGAGGTGGCCCGCGCGTTAAGTGGGTGTGGTGCGTTTGTGGGCCACGATTCGGGGATCACGCATTTGGCGGCGGCGGTGGGGTTGCCGGGTGTGGTGTTGTGGGCGGGAACAGATGCGAAGGTGTGGCGGCCGCCTAGTGATGCAATGAAGTTGTTGCAACAACCGATCGCGCCGGATGCAGTCTTGCGTGAGGTGAAAACGTTTTTCAAATAATTTCAGTGAGTCCATTGACAAGCGCGAAATGTGTGGCACGTTGTAGTAGGCGATGAAGCTGCGCTGACACAGCAGGGCGGTCGAGTCGATTGGAGTTTTCGGCATGAAGACTAAACAGCGTATCTCAACAAAAGTGACCGTCCGTTTTTCCTGTCCCCGCCGTTTGCAATACATGCAACGCGCGGGGTTTACTTTGACGGAATTATTGGTGGTCATTGGAATCATCGGCGTGTTGGCGTCGATCCTTTTCGTGGCGATTGGCCGGGCGCAAAATAAGGGGCACGGTGTTTTCAGCCGGAACAATCTCAAGCAACTCAGCACGGGATACATCGGGCACGATGTGGAGTTGGGCGGATTTATGCCGCACGCGAAGGTGGCGGCGGGGACTTGGGTGGAGACGCTGACGCGGCGCGAGGGTTATGAGCAGGAGGTGTTTCACAGTCCGGCGTGTTCGCCGAATCAGAATATTAGCTCGGGTCACTCGAAGATGGCGTGGCGCACGACGAGCCCGGAGAGTACTTATGAGCATTTGACCCGTGTCTGACCGTCTGTTTCTTGGCAGTCTGCCAAGCGTATTGCGGAAGGTCGCGGCGGTAAGTTGGTGACTATTGAGGACGATGCGGAATGGGAGCGGTTTGTGGAAGCGGCCAAGCATTTTCCGTCGCGGCTCTCGTGGGTGGGAGTGGTGAATGAAAATGAATTGGGCACGGTCGGCGGCGGCCAATGGATATGGAAAGAGGAGGGCAACCCAGCGTGCCAGCAGGAATATTTTGCCTTGGGCGAATACGAGGATGCGGCGAAACAGAAGGGTGAATATTTCGGTGCAATGGTGCCGAAGCGCCAACCGGAGAAAAACAAGGAAGGGGTGTATCTAAAGCAAAATGTTTTTAGCATGCCGAGTTTTGATTGGAAGGTAACGGGAATGATCGTGGAGTATCAAAAAAACTTAAG
>CAUZWB010000070.1:0-8016 GCA_963583525.1 Verrucomicrobiia bacterium
GGAAAGCTCAGTGATGAGGCGCGGCGCGGCTTCCAGCTTTGGCCCGGTGATTTGCACGCGGATGGGCACGTTATCGCCTTCCGGTGCGGTGAAGTCGAAGGCATTGGGCTCCAGCAACACGATGCGATTGCGCGACACCCGCTCGAGATTGGCCGTGGGTGCCAAAGCGCGCAGCAGCAATTGCCGCCCCGAAGCGGTGGATGCCAAGCCGGCCGCGGTTGCGAAAACCAACGCCGCTGCAATCACCCATCGCTGCACGCGTTTGGCCGGCAACAAGTTATCCATTTGGACGTGCTGGATTCGGTTGGCCACGCGCTCCTGTAATTTTTTACGGAACACCGGCGAGTCCATCCCTTCATCGTCGCCGGCGAGTTCCACCGCCGAGAGCAATTCCTTGCGAAGCTCGGGCGCTTCCTCCTCGATCATTGCCGCGAGCGTGCGTTCATTGAGCACCCGCAACAACGGCCGCACGCAGGCAAACCACCCCACGATGAGCGCCGCGAAATACACGCCGCCGCTGAGCATCCAGCGCGTGCGATCTTCCATCACGAAAAACCAATCCACGCACGCCAACAAAAGCAGTCCGCCGAGAAACACAATCAACCCCGCGCTCGCCCCGCGCAGAAACTGCAGCCAACGAAACCGCCCGCGGAACGCGAGCAACTGGCCTTGGATGATGGGGTTAATGGATGGTGACATATGTAGCTTCAATCGGCCTCGAACGCCTTAGAGTAAGATACATCAAGTTTGTGAAATTGGAAAGGGGTCGAGCATCGAACTGGCCACAACGGTGCCCGTTCGACTCTCAACTCTGAACCCTCATCTCCATTCATACTAATCCCAAACGTCGGCGAATAATCCATTCCGCCGTGAGCAGTAAAATAATTGGCACGAACCACCAGTAGCTTTGCCAGAGGGGGAGTTCGGTGGTCAGGGTGCGGCCGTCGCTGTAGGGGCTGAGGGCTTCGACGAGGCGATGCATGTCTTCCTCGCGATAATAGGCGCCGCCGGAATCGCCGGCGATTTGGCGCAGCAACAGCTCATCGCAATGCAACAGGCCGAGTTCGCCAAAGGGATTGGCGGCAACGGTGAAGGCGGTGTGGGCGAGAATGGCGTCATCAGGAATGCCCGGCACGCGCACGCGCACTTCGTAGTCGCCCGGCTCCAGTGGCGCGGATTCCGCGCGGAAGGTGAAGGACTGCGGATCGGCCTTAAGCGGCAGTGTGCCGAAAAGTTTACCATTGCGAAAGAGCAACGCCTGCGGCTTGAGACCGGGCTTGGAGGCGATGGCGGGGTCTTGAATGCGCACGCGGATTTCGGCGGTGTCGCCCAGATCATACATGGTGTTGCCGGAATCCAGTGCGATGTGGGCGTCCTGCACCGCGAAGGGCGGTTCCATAATCCACTTGGCGATTTGGTTCCAAAAATTTTGGTGATACAAATCGCCGACGTTGTAACGCCAGCGCCACGATTCCTCGAAGGCGGAATACAAAACGCGGCCCGCGCCATAGCGGCGGAAGACCAGCGCGGGCACGGCCTGTTGTTGGCCGGTCATCACCTCGAGCAACACCTCGGAGCCGGGGAGTTTTTCGGTTACGGCAATCCAACGCGGGCCGGGCAGTTCGCTCCAAATGCGGAGGTTGCCCGCCGTGTCACCGGAAAGTTGATGTGGCGCCTGCGAACCGCCCGCGCCGCGATAGCGCCACGTCATATCCATTTTGCTGACGAAACGCGGGCCGGCAAACCTGACAGGAAACAACGGCTGCAACGTGCCCACCGCCAAACGCGAGAGGCGTTCCTGCCGGCCATCAATGAAAATCAAACCGCCGCCGTTGAACTGCACCGCGTCTTTAATCCACTGCTGCTCGCGCGCGGTGAACAAATCCGACGGTACATCGCCGATGATAATCAGTTGATATTGAAACAACAATTCGCGGGTGGCGGGGAACTGCCCCATCGCGTTTCCGCGCGTGAGCGTGGGCCGGTTGTTCACCCATTTGGGCAGCATAATGTTCACTTTCCATCGCTCATCACGCTCGAGTAGATTTTTCAAATAACGCTGCTCCCAGCGCGGTCGGCCATCGACATACAACACGCGGGGTTCCTGCGTCACCACATTCACGCGCAGCGTGCCGACGTTGTTGTCGTCTTTCATCTCGCCTTCGATGGGCGGCACCACCACTTGAAACGTGAGCGGCAAATTCGTGTGACGCAGGTTGCGGTTTTGCGCGGTTTGCGCAGCGGTCACGATATCTTTCACCGGAAAATCAAAAGGCAACACGCGCCGCTTGCGGGCGGTCACATAATCGCGTTCCCACACCACCTGCCCCTCGTGCTCGATGCGCACGGTGAAGGGTTTACCCGGCGGCATTCCATCGTGCAAAATCACTTTGCCGGTCACGCGCGCATCCGGATAAATATCGCCGGGGCCCTCGGCCTTGAGCACCGCCAAATCGCGCGCCGGCTCGGCGGTGCCCAAGCCCACCACGTGAATCTGCACCCCGCGCTCTTTGAACAGCCGCGCCATTTCCACCGGCGATTCGCCATCGTTGTGCTGGCCGTCGGTGAACATCACGACGATCAATTTCTCGCCTTCCGCGCCGCCCTCGGTGCTGGAGGCGATGTGGTGCATCGGTGCGGTGGATAAATCCGTGAGCAAATTTGTAGCCACCACTTCCAACGTACGCGGCGCGGCGAGCAACTCACTGTCGCCTTCACCCGCGATGCCGCTTTGCCATAGATTCAAAAAACGTTTCGCCTTCAATGCGTAAAGCTCCACGTGATGTTTGGTCTCCAGCTTGTCCACCAAACTTTCCGCGCCGCCGAGCATTTGCGTTTCCAGCCGTGTCCAACGCGGTGTGCGGTCGAAGCGCTCAAGCGCCTTGCGCGTTTCGGCGTCCAACTTTGCCAGCGCCACGTCATCCTGCTTGGGCATCAACGCCGCCAGCATGCCTTCCCAACGCAGCACTTCCGGACGCAAACTGAGCAACTGTTGTTTCGCGGAGTCATTCATCTGATCCGGTTTGGCCGACTGCAATGGCTCGTTGATTTCATCGCGAAACTGCTTTGCCTGCGCGGCATCCCAGCCGGGGAGTTTGAGCTCGTTGAGATGATCCATCACCTGCCCGCCCACTTCCTGCGCCATCCGCACGCGGCCGGGCACATCGCGTTCCGTGTCGCCTTCCACCGCGGTGAGCAGCCGCCGCAGATTCGCCAAACGCTCCAGCGCGGCCGCCGCGTGGTCGTCCGCTGCGTCGCCTTTGATCCAGCCCAAGCGCCGCATGATGCGAAGCTTGCGAGGTAAACCCATTTGCTCGTCCGTCGCTTTCATCGACGCCGAGCTGTCCACATACATCAGCAGCCGCGCGCGCGTGCCAATCTCGCGATGGGTTTGGATGACTGGCCCGGTGAGCATCAACACCACAAACATCACCGCCAACCCGCGCAACAGTGGCAGAAACCACAGACCCGTTTTGCCGCGCCGCGCCAGTTCGCTCGCGTACAATCCCCACGCCGCGCCGGCCGCCGCCAGTGCCACGGGCAACGCCAGCCACAAAGCCCATTCCCCAGAGAAATGGAGCGCGGCAAATATGGGATTGGCGGGAGTCATTTAATTACGCTGTCGGGCCATTCGGCGTTGGAGCAGCAGTTCGCCAAACAACAAAATCAAAACGAGAATGAACAGCGGTTTCCAAATTTCCTGCCCGAAGCGCCGCGTGTGATCCAGTGCGCGGTAATCTTCCACGCTGCTGACGAGATCGGCCTTCAATTCCTGCGCTAATTGCTCGCGCTCGTCCGGCTCGAGCTGTTGCAAATTACTCTCCACGCGGCTGGTGTTTACGACAAAGTGAATTAGTTTTTTATCCGGCCCCGTCATCGTGTACAGCCCCGGACGGACCGTGCCGGAAAATTCCGCCACGCCTTTGCTGCCGCGCGATTCGATTGCCAACTCAGTGATTTTGCCCTGCGTGTCGCGCATCGTGGCGGTTTGGCCAATGCGTTCCGGCGGAAAAAACGCCACCGCCGAACTGCCCACGCCGAGGTTGCGTGGCGGGAAAAGTGAGGACGCGAGATACGTGCAAAGCCGTTGCGCGAAGGGAACGTAAAACGGACGGCCCGGCAAATTATTCCACGCCTCGTCGCAAGAGGTGGCGCAGAAAAATACGCGACCTTCATTAAAACGTTTCTCCAGCAAAAACGGATCGCCACTTTCGAGCAGCGCGTGCATCCGGACCAACGGGTTGTCCGGCTGGGCGAGCGTACGGAACCACTTCGTGATTTCCGCTTCGGCGGGCGTGCCGTTGCGGGGATCGTTGAACAGATTGAGCGGTGCGTGCTCGAACCGTTGCGCGCGAATGCGGGTGAATGGCTCCGGCTCGCGGCTGAGGTCGGCCAGTTCCGTGAGCGGTGCGGGCAATAACCCGGCGGCGTGCAGGGTTTCGTTGTACCATTTCACGTCTATTTGATCGCCGGGAAAAATCAGCACCCCGCCGCCATCGCGCACGAAGCTTTGCACGTCAACCAATTGCTTGGGCGTGAGTCGCGCCACATTCGCCAGCACCACCACGCGCGCATCGCCAATGGCCGCGGCGCTGAGGCCGACGGTGCGGATGACGCGCACTTCGAGCAAGTCGGCCAGTTTTTTTTCGCCGGGCTTTGCGGGCGCACCCGCTTCGCGATAAGGTTGCAGCGCGATTTGCAGGAAATCAGTTTCGCTCTCCAGCGGCTCGGCGCTGGGATCGCCATCCACCACCAGCACCGGCACGCGTTCCCAAACGGGGATGCTCACGCGAAAGGTGTTGTCCGCCTTCAAACTATCAGCATCGGCGCTGACTTCCACCACGTGCGAGCCGGCGGAATCGAATTGATGAGTGAACAGCACCTGCCGTTTTTGGCCGGCTTCCAGCGGGATTTGCGTGGTGTGCGCCACCTTGCCGTCCACGCGGCACACCACCTTCAATGAGTTGTGCCCCTGATTTCCGTAATTGCGAAGCGTGGCACGCACCTGAAGCGTTTGGTTCATCCCCAGCACGCGCGGGGAAAAACTCACGGTTTCCACGCACACATTCTCGCGCCCTTCCGCGCCGGTATGAAAGAGCGTGAGCCGCGGCGAAATTTCCGCCGCGCCCAATCGCTCGACGGCGCGTTGGCGGAGGTTGGCTTCTTCGGGCGACCAACTGATGCGTTGGAAATCGCTGATAACAATGATCTCCCGCTGCGCGTGGCTCATATTGCGGGAGAGCGCGGAGGCCACATCAAACGCGGATGGCACTTCAGCTTTGCCGTAGCCGGCCTCGAGCGCCTTCAAATCTTCCGCCACGCGTTTGGTATTAAAAACACCGGAATCGTACAAAGGCGAATTGGTGCCGCTCATCAACACCACAGACACATCCGAACCACGTTGGAGGCCGGCCACCAAATCGGCGGCTTGTTTTTGTGCGTTTTCAAAATTAGTGCCACCGGTCGCGCGGAAATCCTGCGAATACGAATTATCGAGCACCACTACCAGCGAAGTTTTGGCGTCATTCCACAACGCCGCCGCGCCGGTAAGCACCGGCCGCGCCATACACAACGCGAGAAAAACCGGAATGCAAATGCGCAGCAAGAGCAACAGCCAATTCTCAATGCGAAGGCGGCGCTGTTGTTTTTGGAGGGTCAACTCGATAAGATGCATCGCGCCCCAGCGAACTTCGCGCGGTTTACTGCGGCTGATGAGGTGGACGATGATGGGGATGGCACCCGCCGCCACGCCGCCCACCAAAAGTATGTTTAGAAAATTCATGCGGCGAGTTGGCGCTGCCGCAGACAGCGGGCGAGCGCGTCGGTGATGGGTTCGGCGGTGTTCATCGGCACGAGATCGATGCGGTGGCGTTGGCAACCGGTCTTGAGGGCCTCGCGGAATTGCCGGAGGTTATCGAGATACGCCACGCGAAAACTGGCGGGATCCAGCGTGCGGAACGCGCCAAGCGATTCAAGGTTTTCAAATCGCGTCCACGCGCTGAAGGGAAACTCGATCTCATCCGGATCCAAAATGTGAAACAGCACCACCTCGTGCGAGGCTTGACGGAAATGCGAAAGCGATTGCAGCAACGCGCGTTGATCGGAAAAGCCATCGGTGAAAATAAAAATCATTCCGCGCCGTTGCAGCCGCGGCATCAGTTTTTGGAAAATAGTTGCCAAATCCGTTTCGCCGCCGGGGCGCGATTCGATCATCGTTTGATAAAGTAACCGCAGGTGACTCGTGCTGGAACGCGGCGGAATGAAGCTGCGGATTTTGTCATCGAAGGTCACCATTCCCACGCTGTCGCTTTGGTGAATGATGATTTGCGCGATGCACGCGGCGAGCTTCATCGCGTACTGGCATTTGCTGATGCCGCCCTCGCGCGCGTAGTCCATGCTGCCGCTGCAATCCACCAGCAACGTGGCTCGCAGACTGGTTTCCTCCTCGTACTCGCGAATGTAATAACGATCGGTCTTGCCGAACACCTTCCAGTCCACGCGCCGAGTATCGTCGCCCTGCACGTACTCGCGATGCTGCGCGAACTCGATGCTAAACCCTTTGTGCGGCGAACGATGCGCGCCGGAAATGGCGCCTTCCACCGCTTGCCGCGCAAACAGATTCAAGTTCGCGATGCTCTGCAGCTCATCGGGCTGCAGAAGTTGACTGACTTGAGTCATTGAAAAAAATCAACCTCACAAGGCCGCAGCCGCCGGCATTTGCGGCACGGCTTGGAGGATCTTGTCGATGATATGATTCACCGTAATGCCCTCCGCCTCGGCACTGAAAGTAGGCACGATGCGATGACGCAAAACCGGATGCGCCAGCGCGGCGATGTCTTCGGGGATCACGTGAAAGCGACCCTGCAAAATCGCGCGCACCTTGCCGCCGAGAATCAGCTGCTGACACGCGCGCGGGCCGGGGCCCCAGCTAATAAGTTCGCGCGCGAAGGGCAGCGCCTCGGCGTCATCAGGCCGACAACGCCGCACGATGTCCAACACGTATTGGTTCACGTGCTCGGGCACGGGGACTTTGCGCACGATCTTTTGGCACTGCACAATTTCCGCGCCGGAGATCACCGGTTGGATGGATGCAGAAAACGCGCCGGTGGTGCGCTTGATGATTTCCGCTTCCTCAGCTTTGTCCGGATAATCCACTTTGACGTGGAACATAAAGCGATCCTTCTGCGCCTCGGGCAACGGATACGTGCCCTCCTGCTCCACAGGGTTTTGCGTGGCCAGCACGAAGAACGGTTCCTCAAGCGTGTACGTGGTGCCGCCGGTGGTGACGGAATGTTCCTGCATCGCCTCGAGCAACGCGGCTTGCGTTTTCGGGGGAGAGCGGTTGATTTCATCTGCCAAAACCATTTGGGCAAAAATCGGGCCGCGCAAAAACACGAGACTGCGCCGGCCTTCGGCGTCCTGCTGGATGACATCCGTGCCGGTGATGTCCGCCGGCATGAGGTCGGGAGTAAACTGCACGCGCCGGAAAGAAAGATTGAGCGCCTCGGAAAGGCTTTTCACCATGTAAGTTTTGGCAAGCCCCGGCACGCCCTCGAGCAGGCAATGACTGCGCGCAAAAATGGCGATGATGATTTGCTCGATAACCGCGTTCTGGCCGACGATGGCTTTGCCCACCTCGGTGGTTATGCTGCGATACGCGCTGGCGAGCTTTTCGGCGAGCTCCTCATCACTCGCGCCGGCCATCGAGCTCGGCACGGATTCGGCGGGCGCGGCGGCGCTCACGGCGGGCACCACGAGCAAGGTATTGCACGTGGGACATTTCAGTTGTGAACCGGCGGCCGTATCCTCGACCGTCAAATCCATCGAACATGCGGGGCATTTAATAACCATCTCCATGGTGTCTCCCCACAAGATGCCCGCAAATGCGCCGAAACGCAACCGGCGAGTATTCCCAATTACAAAAAACGAAGACTATTTCAGCGGCTGCATCGTGAAGGGATCGCGCAATGGCACGTCCTTCAAGCCGCCCGGCGCAAGGCTATCGAGGTTCACGGG
>CAUZWB010000071.1:0-8007 GCA_963583525.1 Verrucomicrobiia bacterium
GTTTGAAGAATGTGCGTTGTTTGCGCGGCGGCCTTGATGCATGGAGTTTGGAGGTGGATGAGTCGGTGCCGCGTTACGAATTTTCATAAATTATTTCAATCATTATGGACAAATCACTTGAGCAAAAAATCAAGGACGCCATCGCGAACCCAAAAAATATGGGCGAGCTGGCCGATGCCGATCGGATGGGCACGGTGGGCAATTCCGATTGCGGCGAGATGCTGCGTTTGTGGGTGAAGTTCAAGGAGGAGCACGGCCGTAAAGTGATCGATCAAGCGAGCTTCCAATCCTTCGGCTGCGAGACTGCCATCGCGGTGGCGAGTATGGCCACGGAATTGATTCGCGGCAAAACGGCTGAGGAGGCATTGGCGCTGCGGCACGATGAACTCACCGGCGACCTCGGCGCGTTGCCGCCGATGAAAATTCACTGCGCGCAATTGGTCGAAGGCGCGCTTAAGTCGGCATTGGTTTCGGATGAACAGCAGGGGGAATCGAAATCCAAAACCGAGGAGGAAAACATCCCTTCGCTGATGGACAGCCTCAATAAAAATGCGCAACCCGCCCAAGGCAGGTTGCGCATGTTGAAAAAGGAAAGCTAGCTTTTAGCTAACCGGCCTCGGCGGTTTGATTTACCAACCGCCGCCGCCGCCTTCAAAGTCGCGTCGGGCGCGCTTGTTGTTGCCGCCATCGCGTCGGCCACCGCCGCCGCCGCCGCCGCCGCCGCCACGGCCACCGCCGCCGCCGCCGCCGCCGCCGCCGCCGCCGTAGCCGCCACGGCCACCGCCGCCGCCGCCGCCGCCGCCGCCGCTGCGTTCTTCACGCGGGCGTGCTTCGTTTACGGTTAGTTCGCGGCCCAAGAAATCGTGGCCGTTGAATTTCTCGACTGAGGATTTGGCATCGTCATCCGAGGCGTAGGTTACAAACCCAAACCCTCTTGACTTGCCGGTCTCCCGATCCTGAAGAATCACGGCGTCCGTGACTTCACCTATTTCGCTGAAAAGATCCCGAAGATCTTGATCCGAGGCCGCCCAAGGGATGCCTCCTACAAACACTTTATTACCCATTTTACTGTTATTTATTGATTGGCATGCACGGCACTGCCGCTGAATGCGGAACCGTCATGCGTGCTCGAAAAGTGGTCGTTTTGCCTGGAAAAGGCAAGAGATAAATTTTACCCCGTGATCTTTGTGTACGCCTCACCTTCGTTGATGGTGGGGGTTTCGGGGCGGCCTTTGTAGCGATAAATGAGGTCTAGATTGCCGATGCCCATTAGGTGGAGGATGGTGGCGTGGAGGTCGTGGACGTGCAGACGGTCTTGCACGGCGTACAGGCCGAGCTCGTCGGTGGCCCCGATGACTTGCCCGCCGCGCACGCCGCCGCCGGCCATCCACATCGTGAAGCCGGTAGGATTGTGGTCGCGGCCGTCGCCCTTTTCGCTCATCGGCGTTCGGCCGAATTCGCCGCCCCACACTACGAGCGTTTCATCGAGCAACCCGCGGGCCTTGAGATCCTTCAGCAATGCGGCCACCGGCTGATCGCTTTGGCGGCATTGGCGGCCGTGGTTTTCCTCCATCTTGCTGTGCGAATCCCATTTGCTTTTGGTGCCGTGATAGAGCTGCACGAAGCGTACACCGCGCTCCACCAAGCGCCGTGCTAAGAGGCAGTTGCGGCCAAACGGCTCGGTATCTTTATTGCCGAAGCCGTACATTTTTTTTGTGGCCTCGGTTTCGCGAGTGAGGTCTACTGCCTCGGGTGCGGAGGCTTGCATGCGGTAGGCCAGCTCGTAAGCGCGGATGCGGGCCTCGAGTTCGGTTTGGTGTTCGCGCGACTTGAGGTGCTGCTCGTTGAGGCGGCGGAGAAAATCCAGTTGCTTGCGGTATTGGCCGGGGGTTGTGCCTTTGGGCAGATTGAGATTGCGAATCGGTTCCTTACCGGGATTGAGCCGCACGCCCTGATACATCGCCGGCATAAAACCCGCGCCCCAATTACGCGGCCCGTTGGCGGGTGCGGCGGGCGTGTCGGTCATCACCACGAAGGACGGTAGGTTTTCGTTCTCGCTGCCGAGCCCGTAGCTTACCCACGCGCCGAGGCTCGGCCGCCCGCCCAGCGGTTGGCCGGTGTTCATTTGGCAAACGCCGCCGCTGTGGTTGATGCCGTTGGTCCAGCACGAGCGAATCACCGCGATGTCGTCCATGCACTCCGCGATGTGCGGCAGCCAATCGCTCACCCACAGGCCGCTTTGGCCGTGCTGTTTCCATTTGCGCGGCAGGTGGAGGATGGGCGATTCCGCCTCGCCCATCGCCGTGATAGGCCGCTTGAAACTCGGGGGTAAACTTTGCCCCGCCAGTTTTTTCACCAACGGTTTGGGGTCAAATAAATCGAGATGGCTCGGGCCCCCTTCCATGAACAGGAAAATACAACTCTTCGCCGTGGGCGCAAAATGCGGCTGTTTGGCCGCCAACGGATTGCCCGAATGTTTCAGCGGGTTTGCATTCAACAACCCACTCAACGCCAGCGCGCCAAAGCCCGCGCCGCCGCGCAACAGAAAATCCCGCCGCGACGCAATCGGTACATTGTGCGGCACGTGCAATCCTTGGTGTTCGTAAAATTTCATTATCTTGCGCCCTTCATCGTTCAGTCCAAATAGACAAATTCATTCGAGTTCAACAGCGCGTGGCAAAAATTTTCCAGTTTGGATTCGCGAATGAAATCCACCGCCGCCGCCAACTCTCCTGCGGAAGGCTCGCGACCAAAGGCCAGTTGATAGGCCAGCTTCACGCGGGCTGCATCAGAGGCTTCGGCGCATTCCAGCCGACATGCAAAAACCGCCGCGCGCGCCAGCATCCAGTCGCCGTTGAGCATTAGCAACGATTGCGTGGCAGTGGTCGTCACGTTGCGCGAGGGCGCGTGGGAAATGGCATCCGGCGAATCAAAGGCGTTCATCATTTCCTCCGGTTTGTTGCGAACGACTGAGCCATAAACGGCGCGGCGCGTTGCTTGAGCCAAGTTTACTCCGGCTCCGCCGGCTTTGGTGTTCAACTCCCCCGATGCCGCCAGCGCCGCGTCGTGAATTTGGTCGGCGTCCAGTCGCCGAATTGGATAATGCCAAAGGAATCGATTCTCCGGATATGCCAATTCTGCACTCTGCATTGAAGTACTCCGCATCTGATATGTTGCGCTGGTGACCATTAGGCGGTGGATTTTTTTAAGGCTCCATCCGTCCTTCACCAATCGCGCCGCCAGCCAGTCGAGCAATTCCGGGTGTGTGGGTTTTTCGCCAAGGTGCCCAAAGTCGCTGGCATTAGCCGCGAGGCCGCGGCCGAAATGTTGCTGCCAAAGGCGGTTGACGATGACGCGTGCGGTTAATGGATTTTTAGGCGAGGTAATCCAGGTGGCGAGTGCCGTGCGGCGGCCGGTGGATTGCAGCGCCTCGGCTGGTGGCGTAATGCGTGCCGGGGCGGGATTTAGAATGGACGGGAATCCGGGTGCGATGATCCCGGATTTGGATTTCTTCGGGATGCGCGTGGGCGGCGCGATTGGCCCCACGTCGCTGGCCGTGAAGGCCATCGTCGGTAGCGGTTTGGGCTTAAGCGCGTCGTGCTTGGCGAGTTCCGCGCGCAGCTTTTCCCACGCGGCTTTTTGATCGCCCTTGAGTAGCTTGGGCAGCTTCTCCGGATGCAATCCGATTTGCCGCAGCGACAGTTCTGCGATTTGGTGTTCGTACCCGGTGCGCTCGTGCGGGTGTTTGCGAATCATCGCCTTGATGTCGTCATTGAATTTGCTGAAACCTTCCTTCGTGCTATTCGCCAACAAAACCGGCTGCTCAATCGCGCTCAGTTTATGGCGGATTGATTTTGTCGCGGCCTCCCATTTGCGTTGTTGCACGGTAAACTTCTTGCGCGTGGCGGCATCGGCCACCGGCATCGCCTCGCGCGGCTGTAGTGGTTCGAAGAATGCGCGTAGCCGAAAATAATCTTTCTGCAATATAGAATCAAACTTGTGGTTGTGGCAGCGGGCGCACTGCACGCCCATTGCCAAAAACACATCGCCGGTCACATCGGTGATGTCATTGAGAATTTCGCTCCACTGGGTCTCGACGTCGCGCTGGTTGTATTCGTAAATCCAGTGGCGCAGATACATCGTGGCCGTGAGTGCCTCGCGATTGCCTGGGTTCATTTCATCACCGGCGAGTTGCTCGCGCACAAAGCGGTCGTACGGCTTATCGGTGTTGAACGAGTTGATCAC
Organism: Verrucomicrobiia bacterium; assembly: GCA_963583525.1. Classification (GTDB taxonomy): domain Bacteria; phylum Verrucomicrobiota; class Verrucomicrobiia; order Limisphaerales; family UBA1100; genus JACNJL01. Next base: position 4,246 of record CAUZWB010000071.1, read on the forward strand.
GTAATCGCGATAGCGCCACGCCTCGGGACGAGGATGGTCGGCGTTGTAGCCGTCGGAATCCGCGTAGCGCACGAGATCCAGCCAAAACCGCGCCTGCCGTTCGCCAAAGCGCGGGCTGGCCAGCAGTCGGTCAACAAGCGTTGCGTATGCGGAATTGGGATTTGCGATGGACGCTTTGAGAAACGCCTTCACCTCCGCCGGCGAGGGCGGCAAACCGGTGAGGTCGAAGGTGACGCGCCGAATCAGCGTGCGCGCCTCGGCGGCCTTGGCGGGGGCGAGCTTTTGCGCGGCGAGCTTGCGGGCAATGAAGGGGTCGATTTCATTTTTCGCCCAACCTTTTCCGTAAGCGGGGATGGCTGGTTTTTGCACCGGCTGCAACGACCACCACGCGCGGTCTACTTTGGAAAAATCCGCCGCAAATAGCGATGTCGCCAAGAGTGAAATTAGTATGGTCAAGCGCGGCATCATCGGAGTGGGACGATACCATGCGTGCTGCTATTCGCCAATGATTTTGACGAGCAACCGCTTGCGGCGTCGCCCGTCGAATTCGCCGTAAAAAATCTGCTCCCACGGTCCGAAGTGCAGCCGCCCTTTGGTGATGGCCACGACGACTTCGCGGCCCATCACTTGGCGTTTGAGATGCGCATCGGCGTTGTCCTCGCCGGTGTCGTTGTGGCGATAGTGGTCCACCGGCTCGTGCGGCGCGAGTTCCTCCAGCCACCGCTCGTAATCCGAGTGCAAGCCCGACTCGTCGTCATTGATAAACACACTCGCCGTAATGTGCATCGCGTTTACGAGGCAAAGCCCCTCCGCCACGCCGCTTTGTTGCACGAGCTCCTCCACTTGCGGCGTGATATTGATGAACGCCCGCCGTGTCGGGACATCAAACCAAAGTTCTTTGGTTAGGAATTTCATTTTTAAACCGCGGCTGCAATGGCATTGCCCATTTGGGTGGTGCTGGCTTTTTGGGCGTTGGGATCCTCGGGGCTGAAGATGTCGCCGGTGCGGTGGCCGGCGGTGATGGCGGTGGCTACGGCGGTGTCGATGGCGGCGGCGGCTTCGGTTTCGTTGAAGCTGTGGCGGAGCATCATGGCGGCGGAAAGGATTTGGGCGATGGGGTTGGCGAGGTCTTGGCCGGCGATGTCGGGCGCGGTGCCGCCGGCGGGTTCGTAAAATCCAAAGGTGCGCTCGCCGCTGGTGGCGCCGAGGCTGGCGCTGGGGAGCATGCCGAGGGAACCGGCGAGCGCGGCGGCTTCGTCGCTGAGGATGTCGCCGAACATATTTTCGCAAAGCACGACGTCAAACTGCGTGGGGCGCAGCAGGAATTGCATCGCGGCGTTGTCCACGAACATGTGCTCGACGGTGACGTCCGGAAAATCGGCGGCGACATTCGTGACCACCTCGCGCCAGAGCACGCCGTTTTCGAGCACGTTGGCTTTGTCGATGCTCGTCACGTGCTTGCGGCGGAGTTGGGCGGATTGGAATGCGACGCGGGCGATGCGTTCAATTTCGCTGGTGGTGTAAACCATCGTGTCGATGGCGCGTTGCTGGCCGTCCTCGAGCGTCTCGGTGGTTTTGGGTTGGCCGAAATACATTCCACCGGTTAGCTCGCGCACGACGAGCATATCGATGCCGTCGCCTTGGCGCTCCACTTTGAGCGGGCAAGCATGCGCCAGCTCGGCGGGCAAGCGCACGGGGCGCAGATTGGCGAACAGCCCAAACTCCTTGCGCAATGCCAACAGCGCGGCGCGTTCGGGGCGTTCTTCTTTGGGGATAGTCGGGTCGCGGTCGGGCAAGCCTACGGAGCCAAACAAAATCGAATCGCTCTCGCGACACAGCGCAAGCGTGTCATCGGGCAACGCCTTGCCGCCGGCATCGATGCCCGCCCAGCCCACGGGGGCCTCGGTGACCTCCAGTTGAAAATCAAATTTGCCCTCGGCGGCGCGCAGCACTTTCAATGCCTCGCGCATCACCTCCGGTCCGATCCCATCCCCCGCCAACGCGGCAATCTTGTAAGTTCGTTCACTCATTCGACGGCGCAGCTTAGGGGCGGTCAGCGAAGGGGTGAAGAAAATTGTGGGGATAACGCCGCCTTGATGAACATTGCCCCGGAGTTAAACTGGCCGGATGAGGAGGTTTTTTGTTTTTTCTTTGGCATTATTGCCATTGTGGTTGGCAGCGGCGCAACCGATGTTTCCCAAATTACACGCTTCGTTAAACGCGCATTTATTGGAACATCGCCAACAGTATTTTGGCGCGGTTGCGTTCAAGCCGATGCTGCCAACGGAATATCGCGCGGCGGTGACGGATCTCAATGGCGATGGGCTGTCGGAGGGGTTGGTGCTGATGCTCGGGCGGCATTGGGGCGGCACGGGCGGGCAATCGATGTTCCTGTTTCGCGGCACTCAAAGCGGCTTTGTTTGGCTCGGGCGCATGACGTGCGTGCGGGCCCCGATGGAGGGTTCGGTGTGTGTGACGAAAACAAAAACAAAAGGCTGGCGCGATTTGGCCGTGCGGGTGCGTGGCCACGGGGCGCAGCAAAAATACGCGGCGATGAAATTCGATGGCGCGCGGTATCCGCTCAACCCCACGGTACAATCGGTGATGGCCGATTGGCCGGACGGCGAATTCGTGCTCGTCAGTGGCGACGGCAGCGCGAAGGCGTTGGCGGCAGGGCGAACGTATTTCACCGGTTTGCTCGGCAAAGCCACGCGTTTGCAAATGGGCTTGGAGCATCAGCGCGGCCGGGTGAGTGGCACGTATTATTACGAGAAATACGGCACGCCCATTTCGCTTGAAGGCGAGACCAGTGCGAATCGCATGATGCTCAAAGAAATGTCCGGAAAAAAAGTGACGGCCACGTTCACGCTCACGAAGCAAGCGACGGGTTGGGCCGGCGAATGGCGTAGTGCGGACGGGCGCAAAAAATATCCGCTGCGCTTTGAGCCGGTGGCTGCGGTTCAGGCGCGCACGGAGCAAGGTCCGTACGAATCCTCGTGCACGACGACGTATCCGCAATTCATCGGCGTTGGCGGACAACGGTTTAACGCGGTGATCGCCAAGGGGTTTCTCGAGCGCTATCGGAAGTCGTGTGAGGAATTCGATGGAACTTTTTTGAAATTGGCGGCGGAGGTGAAAAAGAATCCCGACGCGCTCGGAGCAAGTTACAAGCGTTGGACATTTCAAGACTCGGCAACCGTGCGGTATTTTTCACCAGACCTCATCAGCGTGCGCGGGCACAATTACGAATACACCGGCGGCGCGCACGGCAATTACTACGATTTTCCGGTGAACTACTGGCTGAAAAATGGCCGCGCCGCGCAGGTGAATTTGGTGGATTTATTTTCACCCAGGAAAAACTGGCAGTCCACCGTGGGCGGGTTCATCCGGCGCAACCTAAAAAAACGCGGCGCCTCCTGGCCGCCCAAGACGGACAAAGAAGCGATCGAGGCGGCCTTCACTTTTTCGCCCGCGGGCGTGGAGTTTCATTTCGCGCCTTACGCCGTGGGCTCGTATGCGGAAGGCAGCTACCATGTGCTCGTGCCCTTCACCGTGCTTCGGCCGGTTTTGCGTGCCGATGGGCCACTGGCGCGTTGGACGAAATGACCGCCCACACATAACGGCGAAAAACTCGTTGACCCTTCGCGCCTTGCGGGCTTACCTTTTCCGCGAACCCCTAACATTTAGGAAATCTAGAAAAACAGACTTATGAGCAAAATTGTTCCTCTTATTAGTTCCGGTACCAAAGGCCCGTTGGGCGTG
>CAUZWB010000072.1:0-7994 GCA_963583525.1 Verrucomicrobiia bacterium
TTCATTCGCCTACTTAAGGTCAAGCGTCATCAAAAACGCAATATTGTTAGGTGTGTTGCGCAGTTTGCCAAGCAGCAGCTCCATCGCCTCCACTGCGGGCACGTCGGTGAGGGCGCGGCGCAGCAGGGCCACTTTCGAAAATTCGTCGGGATGATACAGCAATTCTTCCTTCCGAGTGCCGCTCATCGCGATGTTGATGGACGGGAAAATACGGCGATCCACCAGCCCGCGGTCGAGGTGCACCTCCATGTTGCCGGTGCCCTTGAATTCCTCGAAAATCACTTCATCCATCCGGCTGCCGGTGTCCACCAGCGCGGTGGCCATGATGGTGAGAGAGCCTCCTTCTTCGATGTTGCGCGCGGCGCCAAAGAATCGCTTGGGCTTGTGCAGCGCGTTGGCGTCCACACCGCCGGAGAGGATTTTGCCGCTGTGGGGCTGCACGGTGTTGTAGGCGCGGGCAAGGCGGGTGATGGAATCGAGCAGGATGATGACATCCTTTTTGTGCTCCACCATGCGACGGGCTTTTTCGATCACCATTTCGGCCACCTGCACATGGCGCTCGGGCGGTTCATCAAACGTGGAGCTGATAACTTCCGCGCCGATACACGTGCGTTGCATATCGGTGACTTCCTCGGGGCGCTCGTCGATGAGCAAAATGATGAGGAACGCCTCGGGATTATTGATAAGCACCGCGTTGGCGAGCTTTTGCATGAGCACGGTTTTGCCCGTGCGCGGCGGGGCGACGATGACGCCGCGGCTGCCTTTGCCGATGGGGCACACGATGTCCAGCACGCGCGTGGACATCTCGTCCGGGTCGGTCTCGAGCAAAAATCGATCATCGGGAAACAACGGTGTGAGGTTATCGAAATGGGTTTTGTCTTTGGCAATTTCCGGATCTTCATCGCCCACGGCGTCCACTTTGAGCAACGCGAAAAATTTCTCCTTCTCCTTGGGCGGCCGGATGCGGCCCTGGATTTGGTCGCCGGTTTGCAGGTCGAAGCGCCGAATCTGCGAGGGCGACACGTACACGTCCTCCGGGCACGGCAAATAATTGTAGTGCGGCGAACGCAAAAACCCAAAGCCCTCGGGCAGAATTTCCAGCACGCCCTCGGCGATGAGGATGCCGCGGTTATCGGCGTGTTTGCGGAGGATTTGGAAAATGACCTCGTGCTTGCGCATGGTGCCGAAGTTCTCCACCTCCATTTCCTTGGCGATGATGTTGAGCTCGGCGATGTCTTTTTGCTGGAGATCGCCCATCCGAATTTCTTCGCCATCGGCTTCCTCCAACGCGGCGAGATCTTCGCCGTGTTCCTCCACGTCGCGCGGCAATCCATCGGGAACATTGCTGCCGCTGCGCTTGCGTGAGCCGCGCTTCATGGGGCGGCGCTTGGGGTTTTTATTTCCGGATTTGTTCGGGGGTCTGGGCATGTCGTGTATTTTATGTGGATTAAATTTTTTGCGCCCCGCGCAATGTGCGCCCAGCCGTGGTTGGGAATTCGGGGAATGCGGAACCGGCAATCTCCCAGCAGATCAATACGGAAGCGGGAAACGCGTGGTCAGTTCGCGGACACGCTGGCGGACTTTGCGGGCGGCGTCAACATTTTTTACATCGGCCAAAACCTCGGCAATCATGTCTGCGATGGCCTCCATTTCCTCCTCGCGCATCCCACGGGTGGTCATCGCCGGCGTGCCCAGCCGCACGCCACTGGCCTTGAACGGCGAAAGCGTCTCAAACGGAATCGTGTTTTTATTCACCGTAATGCCCGCGGTATCGAGCGCTTCCTGGCATTCCTTGCCGGTGAGACCCTTGCTTTGCACGTCCACCAGCAGCAAATGATTATCCGTACCGCCACTCACCAACCGGTATCCATTGCGCTCCATTCCATCGGCCAACGCCTTGGCGTTCAAAATAATTTGCTGTTGGTATTCCTTAAACTCCGGCGCAAGCGCTTCTTTCAAACACACCGCCTTGGCGGCGATGACGTGCATGAGCGGCCCGCCTTGGATGCCGGGGAACACATTGCTGTTGAGCTTTTTGGCATATTCCGCGCGCGCCATAATGAGGCCGCCGCGCGGGCCACGCAAAGTTTTGTGGGTAGTGGTGGTGACAAAATCCGCGTGCGGCACGGGGCTGGGATGGCATCCGGCGGCCACGAGCCCGGCGATGTGTGCGATGTCCGCCAGCAACATTGCGCCGCTTTCCTTGGCGATCTCGCCCATCCGCTGAAAATCGATGAGTCGCGGATACGCGCTCGCGCCCACGGTAATCATTTGCGGTTTGTGCTCCATCGCCATTTCGGCGAGTTGATCGTAATCAATCCGCTCGTCCTCCTTGCGCACGCCGTAGTGGACGATCTCGAAAAACTTGCCGGAAAAATTCGCTGCGTTGCCGTGCGTGAGATGGCCGCCGTGGCTGAGATCCATCGTCAGCATTTTATCGCCCGGTTTGAGCACCGCGAAGTACACGGCCATATTCGCGCCACTGCCCGAATGCGGTTGCACGTTTACGTAATCCGCGCCGAACACTTTTTTCGCACGCTCGATGGCCAGCTCCTCCACCACGTCCACGTGTTCGCAGCCGCCGTACCAGCGTTTGCCGGGATAGCCCTCGGCATATTTATTGGTGAGCGTGGAGCCCTGCGCCTCCATCACGGCGGGGCTAGTGAAATTCTCGCTGGCAATCAGCTCAATGTTTTCCTGTTGGCGTTGTTTCTCCTTGCGCAGTACCTCGTCCACATCGGGATCCACCACTTCCACGCGATGATCGGATTCCAGTTTGTCAACGCGCCGCGCGTGGCGGCCGCCCTCGAACTCCGTACCGAGGAATGATTCCAAAATATCTTTAGCCGCCTCCGTGCCGGTTTTGTTGGCGGACAAGCAAAGCACGTTGGCGTCGTTGTGCTGACGCGCGAGTACCGCCGTGCCGGGCTCATCGATGAGTGCGGCGCGCACGCCGGCCACTTTGTTGGCGGCCATGCTCATGCCCACGCCGGATTTGCAAATGAGCACGCCGCGCGCGTGTTGCCCACTGGCCACACTGCGGGCCACCGCCTGGGCGAAGTCGGGATAATCGCAGGACTCCCCGCTGGCGGGGCCGTAATCCTGCACGGTGATGCCTTGCGCCTCAAGATGCGCGCGAAGGGTTTCTTTGAGGGCGAAGCCGCCGTGATCCGCGCCAAGGGCGAGGGTATTTTTTCCTGATGCTTGTGCCATTGAAGTTTGATTCACGAACGGAATGAGCGCCTCGATGCCTTCCTTGATTTGATTGCGGCAGACTTTGTAAATTGCAAGGTCGCCGCCGATGGGATCGGCAATGTCCTTGCGATCGGCGGGAAGTGCCTCCACAAACTCGCGCAGCAGAAACACCCGCTCGCGCGCTTGAGGGAAAAAGCGAATAATATTGTCCACGTGCCCGCTAGCGAGGCCAAAAATGTAATCGGATTCCGCGACCATTTCCGGGGTAATTTGCGCGCTGCGCTGGTCGGTGATGTCGATGCCCAATTCCTGCATCGCGGTGACCGAGTGCACGCTGGGCGAAGCGCCATCGATCGCGCCGAGGCCGGCCGACAGTGCTTCATAGCCGCCCTGCTCTTGCATGAGTTCGCGGAAAAATCCTTCGGCCATCGGGCTGCGGCAGATGTTGCCCGTGCAGATAAAGAGAATTTTTTTCATTCCCGGTTGGGTGGCGCGGCCGGTCAATCGGTCAACGCCTTGGCGGCAATATCCCCGCGAACGTGCGCGCCTTCAAACTTTATTTTTTCCACCGCCGCGTAAGCGAGATCACGCGCGGCGGCTAATGTGTCGCCCAGCGCCGTAACGCCCAGCACGCGGCCGCCGCTTGTGACGAGGTTTTCGCCATTTATTTTGGTTCCGGCGTGGAAGACTTTGACGCCTTCCATCGCGTCGGCATCCGCGATGCCAGTGATGGGTTTGCCTTTGGCGTAGCTTTCGGGATAACCGCCCGAAGCCATCACCACGCACACGGCGGCTTGATCGTTCCAGTGCACGTCCATCTCCGCGAGGCGGCGGTCAATGCTCGCCTCGAATAAATCCACGAGATCCGTTTCCAATCGCGCGAGGTACACCTGAGTTTCGGGGTCGCCCCAGCGCGCGTTGAACTCCAGCACCTTCGGGCCATCAGCGGTCAACATCAAACCGGGATAAAGCATGCCGCGAAAATCAATGCCCTCCACCTGACACCCCAACTGCCACGGGTCAATGATGGCCTTCGCGGCTTGCGCCAATTCCTCATCGCTTAAAAATGGCGCGGGCGAAAAGGTGCCCATGCCGCCGGTGTTCAAACCCTTGTCGCCGTCGAGCGCGCGCTTGTGGTCCTGCGAGGTGGGAAACAAAATCGTCGTGCGGCCGTCGCACATCACGTGCAGTGAAATTTCGGTGCCTTCGAGAAATTCCTGGATCACCACTTGATCGCCCGCCTCGCCGAATTGTTGATCGACCATCACCGAGTCAATCGCCGCCTCCGCCTCCTCCAGCGTTTCGCAAATCAAAACCCCTTTGCCCAGTGCCAGCCCATCCGCCTTCACCACGCAACGCCCGTCCAACTCGCCCGCAAAAGCTTTGGCGGCGGTGGGAAAGTTGAACGTTCCCGCGCGCGCCGTCGGGATGCTGTGCCGCGCCATAAAATCCTGCGCGAACACCTTGGACGATTCAAACTGCGCCGCCTCCGCGTTGGGCCCCCAAATGCGCAAATCATTTTCCTCAAATAAATCCACAATGCCCGCCGCCAGCGGATTATCCGGCCCCACCACCGTGAGCTCTGGCTGATGCGCCCGCGCGAAATCCAGCAACGCCTCCAAATCCTCCGCGCCCACCGGCACGCATTCCACCGGCTCGCCGCCCGCGGTGACCTCGCCCGCGATGCCACCATTCCCCGGCGCCACCCACAGTCGCTTCACGCGTTTGCTCTGCGCCAACTTCCAAGCCAAAGCGTGCTCCCGCCCGCCGCCGCCGATGAGGAGAATGTTCATTGCGACAACTTAACTTTGCCCCGCCCTTTTGTCACGTCGCCGATGATCCATGCAGCGTGGCCTCGGCGGCGGATGCTGCGGAGGATGCTGTCCGCCTTCGTGCCGCTGACGATGGCGGTCATGCCGATGCCCATGTTGAAAACTTGATGCATCTCGGCGGTGGACACTTTGCCGTGTTTTTGGATTAGCTCGAACACGGGCAGCACGGGCCAACTGCCTTGGCGGATGGTGACGCCGCAAGTCTTGGGAAGCACGCGCGGGATGTTGTCGATGAAGCCGCCGCCGGTAATGTGCGCGAGCCCTTTGATGGCGCGGACGCGACGGGGTTTGTTGAAATTTTTCAGCAATGCCTGCACGAGCGGGCCGTAGCTGACGTGAACTTTCAGCAACTCATCGCCCACGCTGCAGCCGAGCTCGGGCACGCGACTGCGCGGCTTGAGTTTCATTTTTTCAAAAAACACTTGGCGCGCCAGCGAGTAGCCGTTGGTGTGCAAGCCGCTGCTACCGATGCCGATAACGGCGTCGCCGGGCTTGATGCCGCGTCCGTCGAGCATCACGCTTTTCTCGACCACACCGACGATGGTGCCGCTGACGTCGTACTCACCTTTTTGATAAAAGGTGGACATCTGCGCCGTTTCGCCGCCGATGAGGGCGCAGTTATTTTCCGCGCAGCCGAGCGCGAAGCCGGCGATGATTTGCTCAAACACATTCGGCTTCAAGACGCCCGTGCCGAGATAATCGAGAAAAAATAATGGCTCCGCGCCGAGCACGGCGATGTCGTCCACGCAGTGGTTGACCAAATCCTGCCCGATGGTGTGATGGCGGTTCATCGCAAAGGCGACCTTGAGCTTGGTACCCACGCCATCGACACTGGAGACGAGGACGGGGTTTTTGTACTTACCGGTCTTGAGCGCGAAGAGGCCGCCGAAGCCGCCGACTTTGCCGAGCACTTCCGGGCGTGAGGCGGATTTGAGCAACCGCGAAAGGCCGGCCTTAACTTGGTTGCCCAAGGCGAGGTCGACGCCGGCTTGTGCGTATGCGGTTTTACCCATGGCGAATGACAAAATGACCCGTTGGAGTTTGAGGCTTGGTCATTCCTTGGTCATTGGATTTTGGGGAATGGTCATTCACAAAAGTCTAGGCTGGTCGTCATCCGCCAAGAGGCTTTTGGCGCGATCACGCTGGCGCTCCATAATGTGCTTGTCCACGGCGGGATCGTATTCCACCGGATAATTTCCATCGTAACACGCCATGCAAAATGATTCCTTTGGATGGCCCGTGGCGCGCACCATTCCGTCTTGCGAAAGATAATTCAGCGAGTCGGCATTCAGATAAGTGCAAATTTCTTCAATGGTGTTATTGGCCGCCATCAGCTTGCTGCGATCAGGAAAATCAATTCCATACACGCACGGATTTTTGTGCGGCGGACAGCTTACCAGCACGTGCACTTCTTTGGCCCCGGCTTCCTTGAGTCCATTCACGCGCTTTTGACATGTGGTGCCGCGCACGATGGAATCATCCACGATGATGACGCGCTTGTCCTTCACGAGATCGGTGATGAGGTTGAGCTTCACGCGCACGTTGAAATCGCGAATGAGCTGGCTCGGCTGCAAAAAGCTACGGCCCACGTAGTGATTGCGAACGAAAGCCATCTCGAAGGGGATCCCGCTTTCCAGCGCGTAACCCAGCGCAGCGCAGTTGCCGCTGTCGGGAATGGGCACCACGATGTCGGCTTCGATGGGGTTTTCGCGCGCCAACTCGCGCCCCATATCCACGCGCACTTTGTAAACATTGCGGCCGTTGAGGTTGCTGTCCGGCCGTGAAAAGTAGACGTACTCAAAAATGCAAAACGACCGTTTCTCCTGTTCGGGAAAAGCCTCGATGCTGCGCAATCCATCGTCGTTAATAATGACAATTTCGCCCGGCTCCACGTCGCGCACAAACTTAGCCTCAATCAAATCCAACGCGCAGGTTTCGCTGCTAAGCACGTACGCGCCGCTCGCGAGCTGGCCGATGCACAGCGGGCGGAAGCCGTGCGGATCGCGCACGCCGATCATTTCGTTTTCAGTAAGAATGATGAGCGAGTACGCGCCTTCGAGTTTCCGAATGGTGGTGACGAGCGTGTTCTCGCCATTACTGGTGGGCTGCGCGAGCCAATGCAAAACGATTTCGCTGTCGACCGTGGTTTGAAAAATGGAGCCGCGTTCCTCGAGTTCCTCGCGCAGCACGGCGGCGTTGGTGAGATTGCCATTGTGGGCGATGGAAATTTGGCCGCGCGAACAATCCACCGTGAGTGGCTGCGCATTGCCGATGTTGGAGCTGCCGGTGGTGGAATAGCGTGCGTGGCCAATGGCGGTGTGGCCGACCAAGTCGTGCAGCACGTCGCCTTTGAAAACCTGCGGCACGAGGCCCATCCCTTTGTGCTCGCGAAACTGCGTGCCGTCATTGGAGACAATGCCGGCGCTTTCCTGCCCGCGATGTTGCAGCGCGTACAAGCCGTAATAAGTCAGCTCGGCGGCGTTTGGATGGCCGTGCACGCCGAACACGCCGCAGTAATGTTTGGGATAATCCTGTTCGTCGCTCATTCTGCTAAGCCATTGCGTTGTCGATTGAGTTCCACCAAAGATCGTGCAAACCGGCAACCTCCCACGACCACTCGCCAGTCGTCGACTTAATTTTCAAGGCCGCGCCTTTTTCGGCACTCACCGTGCCAATGCGCCGCGCGGGCACGCCCATCAGTTTGGCGCGCTCGATGGCTTTTACGGAGTCCAGCTCCGAGGTGGTGATGACAATGCGCCCGAGGGTTTCGCCAAACAAAAGCGCGTCGAGACGGTCGCATTCCAGTTCGCTCAAATCAATTTCCGCGCCGGTGAAGCGCGGCGTGTTGCGGCCTTCCAATTCTGAAAAACAGCATTCCGCCAAGGCCACGGCGAGGCCGCCCTCGGCGCAATCGTGCGCGCCTTTTACGAGGCCGCTTTGGATGAGACCGAGCAGCGTGGTGCCGAG
>CAUZWB010000073.1:0-7968 GCA_963583525.1 Verrucomicrobiia bacterium
GGCGAAGTGCCTCGCTCCTTCAACCTCGCCCCCGATAACAAATGGCTCATCGCCGCCGGCCAGCGCAGTCACGATCTCCACATCTACCGCCGCAACCCCCTCAACGGCAAACTCATCCCCACTGGAAAACTCCCCACCGGCCAGAGCCCCGGCTGGGTTCAGTTCATCCCCATTCACAAAGTGAAAAAGTGAGTGCCGCCGGAGATTTCATTCAGTTCAACCCCGTGCAACTTTCCGCCAGCGTGCCGGAAAACACCACCGCCCTGCGCGAAGCCTGCACCACACTGGCCGCCCGCGATCTGCACACCAGCTACACCGGCACTGATCTCATCGGCAGCAACGGCAACGTCAGCGTGCGCCGCGCGCCGGGCTTTGTCATCACCGCCACCCAGCTCCCTTCAAAGGAAAACCTCGCGCCCGAAGATTGCGTGCACCTCGAAACCTGCGCCAACGGCGAGGCACGTTATCACGGCCCCAAGCTCCCTTCCTCCGAATCGATTATGCACTGGCATCTTTTCGAAACCTTCCCCGCCATTCAAGCCATCGTCCACGTACACGAATCCAACGCACTTTTATATTCCGAACCCAACCGCAGCCGCTGGGCCGAACTGGGCATTGTGGAATCCGCGCAAGACATCGGCGGCGGCACCATCGAAGTCGGCCAAGCCACCGCCGAAACATTCACCACCGAAACCAGTTACGTCATCCTAAAAAACCATCGCCCCGACTGGGACCCCGACCGCACCGGCACTGTCGTCCTCGGCCGCACTCTCAAAGAAGCCCTCGATCGCACTCTCAAAATCCACGAGACATTAACGCCACAGTAGGGACGCGCTGCGCGCGTCCGTGCACATGCACAGCATATCCCTCCCTCCACCAAAAGTTTCCCCGAAACAGATCACCAAAAATAAATCCGTGTCTTCCCTTTCAACCTCACCTAAAGCGTAAAGCTCGGCAAATCCACCCGCGCACCGCCTTGTTCAGCGGATTGGTGGGCGCAAATGCCGACGGCGGTCCAGTTGGCGGCGGTCTTGGCATTGGGCCATGGGTCGCGGTCTTCAACGAGGGCGGTGAGGAATTCATTAACCATGTGCGGATGACTCCCGCCGTGGCCGCCGCCTTGCACGAAGGATAAGTGGTCGGCGTCCTCAATGGTTTGTGTAAACTTTTGGATGGGCTCGGGCAGCAGATGCGCAAAGTCGGGCACCTCCACACGCTCGGGGATTTCCGACTCGGGCCGCTTGGCCACGTGCAGGATGTGCGGGTCATTCTCGGTGAGGGTCCACTCAAAACTTTTTTTGGTGCCATACACATCGATGCTCTCGCGGTACTGCCGCGCGACGTCGTAAAGGCATCGCCAAATGTGCGCGGACACATCGCTGTCTTTGATTTTGATGTGGCAGCTCTCAACGGCGAATCGGTTGCCGCTCTTCGCCGCAATGTCATCGCGCACCGTGCCGCTGCCAAAACAACTCACATATTCCGCAAGCCCATTCACCATGCCGAGGCACGGGCTCACCACATGCGTGGCGTAATGCATCGGAATCATCGCCTCCCAGTAGCTCGGCCAACCGTCCATATCCTGCGGATGACTCGCGGCAAGATACTGCAATTTGCCTAGCTCGCCCGTTTCATAAAGTTCTTTGATGAACAAAAACTCGCGGCTGTAAACCACCGTCTCCGCCATCATGTATTTGAGCCCGGTTTCATCGACGGCCTTACACAGCGCCTCGCATTCCTCAATAGTCGTCGCCATCGGCACGGTGCACATCACGTGCTTGCCCGCGCGCAGGGCTTTGAGCGATTGCGCGGCATGATCGGCAATCGGCGAGTTGATGTGCACCGCATCAATCTCCGGATCCTTCAGCAGTGCATCGTAATCGGTGAACCGTTTCTCAATGCCAAACGCATCGGCCACCTTGTTCATCTCCGCCTCATTGCGCCGACACACGGCAACGAGATTGGCATTAGGATGCGCCTGATGAATGGGGATAAATTCCGACCCAAACCCGAGGCCGACGATTGCGATATTGATTGTTTGTTCACTCATGGATGCGGGGAAACTAGAAAGCCAACGGGAAAAAGTCAAAGCGCTTTGACTTTAGCCATTCAGCTTTCTACCTTCGGGCATGAATTCACAAGTAAGCAAACCATGACCGCACTTGAAATTGCCCAGGAACTGGTCCGCCTCCCCAGCGTGAATCCGCTGCACGACAAAACCAGCGCAGGAGAGGGGGCCGTGGTCGATTGGCTCGAGGCTTGGGGCCAATCGCACTCATTAAAAACCCTCCGCGAACCGGCACTGCCCGGACGCGACAACATTTCTTTCACCATAAAAAACGGCGACGGCCCGCATCTGCTGCTTAATGGCCACACCGACACCGTCAGCGTGGCCGGCATGAGCATTGCCCCCTTCAGCGGCGAAGTACGCGACGGCCGATTGTGGGGGCGCGGTTCCACGGATATGAAAGGCCCACTGGCGTGCATGCTCGCGGCGTTGCTCGAATTACGCGCGCGCAACGATTGGCACGGCACGGTGACCGTCGGCTGCGTGGTGGACGAGGAAACTGAGTTTCAGGGCATCGTTAAATTAATTGAAAACCACGACCCGTGGGACTTCGCCGTGGTGGGCGAGCCCACCGAATTGCGAGTGGTGCGAGGCTGCAAAGGTTGCCTGCGAACGGTCGTCCGCGTCCGCGGCCGCGCCGCGCACAGCAGCGATCCCACGCAAGGCCGCAACGCCATCGTCGGCATGGCGCCGGTGCTGGAAGCGGTGCAGGAATTTTTTGATGACGAAATCGGGCAGTTCACGCGCGAAGGCTTCAGCCCGTGCACCGGCTCGGTGGGGCTCATCGAGGGCGGTACCGCGGTAAACATCGTGCCCGACGAATGCGCCGCCACATTCGACATCCGCACCCTGCCAAAACAGGACACCAAAGCCACCTTCGCCGCGCTGGTGAAATTCGTAAACGAACGCGTGAATGAACGCGAAGGGTACGAATTGATTTTCGACCCGCCCTATCACGACAGCCCGAATTTCGAAACCGCCGCCGACCATCCCCTCGTACAAACCGCCTGCGCACTGCGCGATCAACCCGAAGCCGACACCGTCGCCTTCGGCTGCGATGGCAGCAAACTCGCCGCCGCTGGAATCCCCACCATCATCCTCGGCCCCGGCAACATCGACCAAGCGCACACCAAAGATGAATTCATCGCCCTCACCGACCTCGAAGCCGGCACGACGGCTTATGTGGATTTAGCCCGCAAGCTTTTAGGGTAGGGACATGCTGCCGCATGTCCACGGACGCGCGCAGCGCGTCCCTACCTTTCGGTGGCGTGTGAACAAGGGCGGCTTGTGGCACTGCCTCCGGTTTGCCAGCTTTCGGGATGAGGTTTTTGATTTTGTTGATTGCATTGGCGGTTGGATTTTCAAGCTGCACCCGCAAGCGTTCCAAACCCGTCACTGCGCCTGCGCCCAAGACAATCAAGGTGCATTTGAACACTCTCGAGCGCCGCACCGATCGCCGGATTTACACGCGCCTCGGCACCGAACCCTTCACCGGTCGCGCGGTTTCGAATCATCCAAATAAAAAACCGGCGATTGAAAAATATTTTGAAAACGGCCGCAAGCACGGCACCCATCGCGAATGGCGCGCGGACGGCACGCGCGCCATCGAGGCCCATTTCAAAAACGGCCAGTGGCACGGCCGCTACACAAATTTTCATCCCGACGGCCAACCGCAACTGGAACTGAACTACGCCAACGGCCGCAAGCACGGCCGCCATCGCGAGTGGCACGCCAATGGATTATTGCTCTACACGCGCACTTGGAAGAACGGCGTGCTGACAAAAACTCATCCCTCGCCCGCGCTGCAAGCGGAGGTGGATGCGCTCGCCGCCGAACGCGAACGACTGGACGAATCGATGTGGACGCGCGAAATGCAGGCATTGAGCCAATTCCAATCGTTCAAAGAAATTGTAAATTCTATCTTGAGTGCCGATAACCCATGGGCAGAATTATCGAAAGCGCCGGTGAATTTTCAATTTGGTAAAACGCTGGCCAGCGTTCCCCACGAGTGGGGGATTGAGGAACTTCTTTTCGGCGGCACAAGCGAAGGCTCCCCCGCCGCCACATGGGCATCGCTCAAACAAAGCGGCTGGAACATTGCGGGGGCCGAATGGCGATTGGTCAACTCTGATACAATTGAATTTACCGTGCACGCCCATCGCCCCAGCAAAGAACGCGCCACGGTGACGGGCGAATTGCAACGGGCAAAGGGCGAGCTGAACATCACCCAGCTGCGCGTGTTCCGTCGCAAGGGCGGGCCGGTGTTTAAGTCGTTGGCGAAAATCGATGCGGGCGCGGGCGCGTTGCCTTTGTTGGTGCGGGACTTGGACGCGGACGGCACGCCGGAAATTATCGCAGCAGGGGCTAATCGGGTTTTCCGCCAGCGGGATGGGAAATTTCTCGGCACGCGCTTTGCAAAATATTTGCCGACCGGCTGCACGGCGGCGGTGTTGGCAGATTTGAATGGGGACGGCCACACGGATTTGTTTGCAGTGCCCAACGAGCGACCGCCTTTGTGGATCCCCGGCAACGCGAAAGGGGAGTTCGATGCATCGCCATTTCCCGTGGCTGTGCGGGCTTCGCCGATGGGCCGCGCGCTGGCGTGCTCGGCGGGCGACATCGACGGCGATGGCGATCTCGATATTTGGGTCACGCAGAACCGGCCAGCCGGTCAGGGCGATCAGGGCGGTCGAATGCCCACGCCGTATTGGGATGCCAACAACGGGCATCCGGCGTATCTATTAATGAACGATGGCAAAGGAAATTTCCGCGAAGTCACAGTGCCCGCAGGGCTCGCGGCCAAACGCGGGCGACGCGTCACGGCCTCGGCGTTGGTGGATTTGGACGGCGATTTCGACAACGACCTCGTGGTGGCCAGCGAGTACGCGGGGCTCGATATTTTTTACAACAACGGCAAGGGCGTATTCTCCGATGCCACGCCCTCGCTTGCGGCTAATCGCCACGCCTTCGGCCAAGGGCTCGCGCTGGCGGATTTCAATGGAGACGGCCGCACGGATGTGTTCCTCGCCGGACGCAGCAGCACCGCCGCGCGGCGCTTGCAGGCGATGGGGCTGGGCCGCGCCGAGTTTCCAATTCACAATCGCCATCGCGCGGGAATGAACGCGGGCAATAAATTGCTGCTCAATGACGGGCGGTTTCTCAATCCCGCCACCCCACCCGCGCTCGCCCGCACCGGCTGGAGCAGCGGCTGTGCGGTGATGGATTTTGATAACGACGGCGACGCGGATCTCTTTGTTGCCAATGGCCATCGCACTAAAAAAGGAAAACCGGACCACGATTCCACATTCTGGCGGCACACTATATATAGTGGAAGTTCAGAAAAAAATCCTGCCTTGATGATGTTACACGAGCAAAACAAAGCCGCACGGCAATCGTGGAGCGGCAATGAGCACAACGCATTTTTTCTCAACGAAGGCCAAGGCCAATTTGTGGAGGCCGGTTTTCTGCTGGGCTTGGGCCACATCTTCGACAGCCGCAGCGCAGTGGCGACCGACGTGGACGGCGATGGCCGGCTCGACCTCATCGTGGCGGAGCAAACGCCCGCGGGCATCACTCTGCACGTGCTGCGAAACGCCGCGAAGCAAACCGGCCATTGGGTGGGCGTGCGTCTGCGCGGGCGGTGCATGGGCGCGCAAGTCACCGTGCGCTACGATGGAGGGGCGGCAACACAGCAAATCATCAGCGGCGATTCCTTCCGAGCCCAACAACCAGCCACGCTGCATTTTGGGCTGGGCAAAGCTGCAACGATTAAAACCCTTGAAGTCCGCTGGCCCGGCGGCGCCATTACGCGGTTAGAAAATCCGGCCATCGATCGCCTCCACGAGTTGCGCCGCGAATAGACTGCCATTATACTCGCGCATGCTGACACCCGAAAGCCGCCTCGCTGATTTCCCCGCGCTGGCGAAAATGGCCTATCTAAACTCCGCCGCTGAAAGCATCCCGCCCGTGTGTGTGCCCGAAGCACTGGCGCAATATGCGCGCGACAAAGGCCTCGGCATGCGCGGACGCGGCCCGCACAACGCCACCCTCGAAGCCTGCCGCGAGGTGGCGGCGCGGATGGTGGGGTTGCAAACCGATGAAGTGTCGTTTTGTTCCTGTAGTTCCGAGGCGTACAATTTACTGGCGAACGCGCTGCACCTCGGCGCGGACGATGAAGTGGTGATTACCGATTTAGATTTCCCCGCCGGCGCCACGCCCTGGCTCAATGCCGCCACGCCGCCCAAGGTTAATTTGTGGAAAGCAACGGACGGCGCGCTGGACGCTAACGATTTGCCGGCGTTGCTCAATGACCGCACGCGGTTGGTGCAGGTTTCGCTGGTGAGTTTTTACAACGGGCATCGGCTCGACTGGGCGCCGTTCATCGCCGCCGTGCGCGAACACGCGCCGCAAGCGAGAGTGGCGGTCGATATCACGCAGGCGCTGGGCCGCATTGAATTGGACTGCACCGACTTTGACATTCTTATTTCCAGCACACACAAGTGGGTGCTCGGCATTCACGGCGGCTGCATCGTGGGCATTCCGCAAAAGGCCGATGCCATCACCACCCACGCCGGCGGCTGGTTTCATTTGGAAAACGCCTTCGAGCCCGACCGCTTTGAACGCACGGTGCGCAAGCCCGGCGCGGCCAGTTTCTCCGTGGGGATGCCAAACTATGCCGCCCTTTACGCGCTGAATGCTTCGTTGCGCTACCTCGAAACCATCGGCGTGGCCAACATCGCCGCGCACGCCGATCCGCTCGTTGCCCAAATGGAATCCGCCCTGCGCGACCTCGGCCACCCGCCCATGGCCGCGCAACGCACGGGCAACTTCAGCGGCATCCTTGCCATCCGGCCTGAAGACCCCGATGCCCTTCACGCCGCGCTCGAGGCCGCCGAGGTGCACGTGATGAATCACGCCGGCCGTTTGCGCATGGCATTGCACGGATATAATACGGCGGAGGATGTGGTGAAATTTCTGGAGGAAGTAAAAAAGCAAAAGTAACTTTTAACCTTCACCCCGCAAGGGCGCCAAGTCTTCATCGTTCTTCGCCAGTTCCTCCACGCGATCGCCGCCGACGGCGGTGGCGAGTTCGAGCAATTCGCGTGCCTCGGGCAGGCGGTTCATTTGGCAAAGATAACAGGCCACGTTATACGGGATGAGCCAGTCGGCGGGAAACTGCTCCACGCGCGGGGCGAGCACTGCGTGTGCCTGTTCGATGCTGCCGCCTTCGCATCGGCGCATGGCATAGGCAAAATGCAGCCACAAGCCGGCTTCCTCCGGGTGCTGTTCGCATAACACGCCCGCCAGCGCGGCGGCGTCGTCCCAATGCTCGGCGGCAACGAGACAATCCAATCGCGCGGCCTGCACGGCGGGCAGGGACTGCAGCTCCACGGGAATGCGCGCCAGCTCCGCAAGCGCTTCAGGCACATTGCCCAGCTCGATCCAGCCGAAGGCGGCTTTCACGTAATGTAGCGCGGGGGGTTCGAGTGGATCCATGGGCGGGGATTATTTACTTTTGCGTGAGACGAGCCAATCGAATATAATCCGCCGATGCAATTGCTATGGCTGGCCAAGGCGAATGACGATTTGATTTTTATCATCACGCTGGTGGTGGTGTTGCTGGTGGTGATCGCGTACCTCGTGCTGGGGCGCGACGACACGATCCAAGTGATGGAGGAAGAAAGCGAGCCGATGGATATTGGTGACCCGCAGTATCATGAAAAAGTTGTACACCGCTTGGATCGCACCAATGATTTGCTGACGTCCATTCGCAACTCGATTTTGATTTTTATTGTGATTGTGGTGCTGGTTCCGGTGCTTTGGATGTTGCTAATCAAGGGTTGTGACGTGCCAAAAACAAAATCATCCGGACACGTATTATTTCAACCGAACACGTACAA
>CAUZWB010000074.1:0-7968 GCA_963583525.1 Verrucomicrobiia bacterium
CACGACGCGACATCGCCGTACCTTGCGAATGGATTTCCGGCCGGAAAGTCACCAATCTCACGGCCAATGATTCCACTCTGGGCTTGAACCGTTCCGCTGATTGCGGAGTAACCACCTTCCGATGGGTTGCCAACCACCACGAACCATACATGCCCACTCCGAGCACTAACACCGGTAAAGCGATTCGCAATACTTGCCGCATCATTGCCCCCCCTCCGTTACTGTCTGCAGAGGCTCGCCCCCACCCCCCAATGCTAAATGAAGATTAACTCGATTTTCCAAAAGCAACCGACGCACTCCAACCTGTTGACCGCGCAATTCGTTGACACGTCGTTGCGTATCGAGCATCCGCGCAAAATGTCCCAACCCCCGCGAGTAACGGTCTTCAGCCAGTTTGAACGCCTGTGCGGCCTTGCTCGCCGCATTAGACAACTTCGCCTCACGCTCGCTCAACAATCGTTCATTGTTTAACGCCGTTTCAACCTCAGCAAATGCATTGAGAACCGTACTGCGATATTGGCTCACCGCCTCGATCGCCAAACTCTCCCGTAACTTCACATTAGCGCGCAACCGCCCGGAGTTGAAAATCGGTTGCGTTAAATTTACGCCGAGAGACCACACGAGCATGTGGTTGTTCAGTAAATTTTCAAGCTCATCGCTGGACGTTCCGCCCGAAGCGGTAAGCGAAAATTTAGGATACAAGTCCGCATTCGCCACAGCCGTCCGAGCATCAGCAGCAATTAACCGACTATGCGCACCCAAAATATCAGGGCGACGCGTGAGCAACTGCGATGGCAAGCCCGCGGGAATTGCCGATGGTAATTCCGGTAAAACAGCCAACCCATCCAACACGCCTTCGGGATATCTCCCCAACAAAACTTCCAATTGTCGCTGCGCCCGAGCCCGCGAAGATCGCCATTGCTCAACCACCGCGCGGGCGGCGAAAAGTTTCGTTTCCGCCAAACGCAAATCCAACGCCGACCCCACTCCAAGTCCAAACCGTAAATCAGCCTGTCGCACGGTCGTTTCAAGAATGCCAACATTTGCCGCTGCCAAACCCAGTTGCTCACGCGCTTCCGTCAACGTAATCCATGCTTTTACCGTTTGGGCAGCCAGTGATTGCTTCCCCGCCCGCAGCTCCATCCGCGCCGCCGCAGTGTTCATCGAAGCTGCAATCTGCCCGGCACGGATACGACCCCACATATCCATTTCCCAACTACTGGACAGCGTGAATCCATAATTTTCTGACCGCGAGGTTAACACAGACGCCCCGCCAATCGGCAACCCGATAAAATTGCTGCGTTTTTTATTTGCATCCAAGGAGGCATTCAATGAAGGACGCCGATCCGCACCCGCAATCCGTTGTCGCAAACGCGCCTGCTCAAGGCGAACAGCAGTAACCTGCAAATTCGGGTTATTGGCGAGGGCTTCTTGAACCAATCCGTTCAATTTTAAATTGCCCAAAGATTTCCACCAATCGGAGGCCAGCGCATTGGTGGAACCCGCCCCCGCCGCCCATCGCCCCGGCAGCTCCAATGAGAACGCTGATCGCTCCGGCATTTTGACGGCGCAACCGCTCAATGCACAGATGAGGATCAACTCAATAAAAATTAGGGTGCGAATGTTCACCGTGATTTTGCCTTGAACCCGGCGGACAAAAAATTCACCAGATGATCAATCATTGCTTCCGTATCATCGGGATTACAGCGTCCACCGGAAAATGAACGCAATCGCTCAGCGTCTGCCATCGTGTGCGCCATGGCGCCCACCAGAAAATGAATCCGCCAAAAAAAATCTTCTTCCGGCAATTTTGGCAACGAGCGCTGCAACGCCGGAATAAAACGACCGGCCACCTCCTGGAGTTGACGATCCAGCATCGCCTGAATTTTCACATCCGGCTCCATAAAACAGCGGCCCAATAATTGCATGAACACCGCGCCGCCTTTTTCGGGATTTCGACTCAGCCGAAGCGCCGGCCCCACCAACGCCCCGAGCACTTTCCGCAAAGGAACCGGGCGGCGCCCGCACGCACGTTCTTGTTCCTCCAATAACGCGAGTCGTTCGGCATTCAGGGGCACAAGTCGCCGTGACATGACCGCTTGCAACAGGGATTCTTTGCTGCCGAAATGATAGTGGACCGCCGCTAAATTTACTTTGGCACGGCCAATAATTTGCCTCAACGAAGTGGCCTGAGGACCGCGTGCCGCGAATAGAAGTTCAGCAGCATTTAAGATATCACGTTTTGTATCCTTTGGTTTCATACATCTGATTCAATCGAACGTTTGAATCAGGTGATCAAATTAGGTATTGAGCCTCAATTGTCAAGTATAAGGGCTGATTAGTGGGGCTGCCCGAGGCGGCTCCCTGTTTCAAGGGGGCATCCGTTAAGGAAATCTGCTGCGTTGAGCGGCTTGCCCCCTTCCCGTTGAAGCTGCAACAGGGACAGCGATCCCTCTCCGCAACCAACCAAAATGCCCTGTTCGCCCACGGACAACACTTCACCCGGGTTCCCGTCTGCCGCAGAAGTGTTTACTTTCTGAATTTTGACGGATCGCATTTTTTGAGTCGGCAGCTGCGTAAATAAACCTGGCCACGGGGTGAATGCGCGTAATTTTTTTTGGATGGCGTTTGCGGATTGGGTCCAATCAATCATGCCATCTTGTTTCAAAATTTTCCGTGCGTAGGTTGATTTACTTTCATCTTGCGAAACAGGAATTAAGGTGCCGTCTAAAAAACCGGGGAGCGATTGGATTAATAGTTCGGCTCCCATCTCGGCCAATCGATCGTGAAGAGTTTGGGCGGTGTCTTCATTTCCGATGTTGGTTTCCGCACTTGCGATCATGCCGCCAGTGTCTAGTCCAGCATCCATACGCATCAGGGTGATGCCGGTTGTCGCGTCGCCTTCGAGGATGGCCCATTGAATGGGGGCGGCACCTCGGTGACGCGGAAGAAGTGAGGCGTGCACATTCAGCGCACCGCGCGGCGGCAGATCAAGTGCGGCTTGCGAGAGGATTTGGCCGTAGGCAGTTACGATAAAGAGATCTGCCTCAAACGTGGCGAGTTGTTCGAGCGACTCGGGGCTGCGCAGCGATTTCGGTTGGATGACGGGCAACCCTAATTTCAGTGCACATTGTTTTACGGTACTGGGTTGAGCAGTCAGTTTTCGTCCGCTGGGGCGATCCGGCTGGGTGACCACGCCAACCACGTCTGCAACGGCGCTTTGATGTAGCGCCACGAGCGGCGGGCAAGCCAATTCGGCGGTGCCCATGTAGAGCACGCGAGGAATCATCAGTTACAGAACTCCAGTTGCCCGAGCGCTTCGGCAACACCACCGAGCACTTTGACAGGGGATTGGCTGGAGTCGATGTCGTGCACGATGCTGGCATCAAAGCAATCAAGCACAGGCTGGGTTTCCTTTTTGTAGGTTTCGAACCGTTGCCGAATGATGTCAAGGTTTGCATCGTCGAGCCTGCTTTCAAGTAAGGCACGGCGTTGAATACGTTCGATCATTTGCTCCTGATCCGGACAGGCCAAATGCAGCACGGCCATCACATTGACATGCTCGTTCATTATTTCAACTTGGTGCGGGTTGCGCGGAATACCATCGAGCACCAGGAAATCCTGTTTGGGGTGAAAGGCCCCTTTGACAATGGCGCTCTCCATATTTTTCTGCCAAAGCGTGATGGTGAATTCGTCGGGCACTAATTCGCCGCGGCTCGAGTATTCCAAAAAAGTTTTCCCAAGCGGATCATCCGGACGCAAATTGCGAAAGGCATCCCCACAGGCGAAGTAGTAGCAATCTGGAAGATGGCGAAGAATGCGCCCTTGAGTTCCTTTTCCGGAACCGGGGGCACCAAATAGCAAGACGGCGTTATATTTCATTGAATCAGGCATGACCAAGCACCTCCACTTCGGCAAGATCGGTATAGGTCAAAAACTCTTCCACCCACTGGCCGTTGGCTGCGTATATAATCCGCAAGCCGGTGGCATCCACCGATGAAATATAGTGGACGGGATACTCAACCGAATTGGAGCGCAAAATGAGCGCCTCGCCGGTCGTGGCTGCCGCACCAACAAATTGCGCAAAATATTGGCTGAAAAATGCCGGTGTAAATTCGTATTCAGACCCATGATAATGCTCGAGCGATTTCGCTACAGCAGGCGGTGCGGCAACGGGTTCTTCCACAAATTGAGTTTCCTCAACGCCGCCAGCCGGAAGATTTGCATAAGGCGAGTCGGGGTCATCCTCATATTTCAATTCTTTCACGGCGGGCAATGGTGTGGGCGGCGTGGTTCCCGGTATGTCTGGCGCGCCGGGAACGCCGGGCGACGCAAACTGCGTTGCCTCGCCACTGTTCTGAGGTGGCAATGCCAAAAAAACTGCGGGGCCCAATACAGGCAACATCGCGCTCAACGCACACACCAGTTTCACCGGACGTTTTTTGAATCGGGCGATTTCGTATCCGGCGTATCCGCTCAGCGCCATCACCAGTAGCGCGAGGAAAATTCCGGATGGATTAAACATGACTTCCGAACTCAGCCCGCTAGCGGGTGGGCGACGTCCCGGAAAAGGCGCCACCCCCGGAGGTTCAGTGAGTTGGAAAACGGATGTCGGCGCAGGCGCTACATTGGTCGCAGGCTGCGTCACCGGTTTGACGGGTGCGACACCTGTGGGTTTCGGCAATGCTGGCAAACTGTTGGTGGGAACAACGGCGGGTTGCGGTGTTGGGATTCCCGTTGCGGGGTTTATCGCAGGCGGGGAAGGAGCATTGGTAACGGCCACGGGTTGAGGCGATGGTGGCCGGAATGGTTGAGCAGGTTTTTCTGGAGCTTTACTTCTTCGCGCCACTTCGAGTGATTCCATAATTTTGAATTTCACTTCACGCGATTTTTGATTAAAAAGGGGATCCTCCAGCAGCTCACTCATCAGCACCCCCAACGTGCGTGCAGAAAATTCATCCCAACGATGGCGCACACCATTGCCAAACCCCCCGCCCACCGGCCGAAGAATGACGCCTTCTGTGTTCGCAGAAAGAACACTGTGCGCCTGAACCGATTCGCGTTTGTTCTGGAATTCTACAAGAAACGCAGAACGCGCTTCAGGCATTGCAACCAGCAGCCACACTAATATTGAAATCCACCCCCTCACTCTTCGTTCAACGTGCACCAGAAAACCGATTTCAGCAATCAAAATCGGTTTCCAAAACCATAAGTAAAGCCTCAAGACCCCAAGCATAATTGAAGCTCGAAAGATGATCTGCCGCCGCCCCGTGCCGCCACACCGCCTGCGCAACAACCTCCATTGGAGCGGACTGAATATCCTTGCGAGCCAACCAACCGCCCAAGTGTCCTGCCAGCACATCCCCGCTACCGCCTTGGGCGAGGTGTGGATTTCCCGTGCTGTTGATACTCACCGGGCCTTCAATACCACCGATGAGCGTGTGCCGCCCTTTGTGCACAGTGATGGCTCCACCGCAAATTGCTGAAACTTTCCGCATGGCTTGAATTCGATTCGTTTGAATGATGCCAGGGGTGGTATCTAAAAACCTCGCTGCTTCCCCCGGATGCGGAGTCACCACGCGCACTGCATTTTCCGGAATGGGTTCATTGGCAATCCATTCCAGCGCGCTCGCATCCACAACAATTGGGTTCTCAGAATCCCTCCAAAGATTCACCGCTACTCGGCGCAAACTTTCCGGCACATCGGGCCCTCCCAAGCCGGGGCCAATGACCACCGCCGTGCAGGCACTCAAGGTATGAATCACATTTGCATCCCACGGATGCACCATCGCCGATTGCAACTGCGCGGCTACCGGTGCATACGCCGGCGTAAATACACTCACCAAGCCCACACCTGAACTTGCCGCTGCCCGTGCTGCCAACACGGCCGCGCCGTGGTAACCCATGGAGCCGGCGATAATTCCCACGTGCCCGAAGGAGCCTTTGTGCGAGTTGGACAGTCGCTTGGGGGCAAACCGTTTGAAATCATCAGCATCAACCCAACGCAGTTCCCCCAAGGGCGGCGCATCGCAAAAGTCAATATCGGCAGCCACTTTCAAGTGCCCCACAAACTCCGACGCACATTCTGCAATCAAGCCGATTTTGGGCGCTCCGAAGGTTAACGTATAATCGGCTCGAACCGCGGCGCCGCGCGGTTGGCCGGTATCCGCATCCAGCCCGGACGGCACGTCCACCGATAATACGGGAATGCGAAACTCGTGAGTAACCGCATTGAGTTTCCCGATAAAATCACACCAGTCGGCGGACAACTCCCGATTGAGCCCGATCCCGAACAAGCCATCCACCACCAGTGACACATCAGATAAGTCCGGCAACGCCTCAGTGCCATCATTCACCTCAATCACTTGAATGCGATCGTTGGACCCTCGCGCCGTGAGTGCTTCGGCAGCAATCCGTGCATCACCTCCGTTATTGCCTTTGCCAATCAGAAAAAGAATTGAAGGATCGGGAACTTCCGCAAGGCTTTCAGCCCAGTCCGCTACAGCGCCACCGGCTTGATTCATTACCGCTTCCACCGAAACGCCCGCCGCCCAGGTGCGTTCCTCCCATTCGCGCATTTGCGCCACGGAAATGACCGGCAATGGCATAAATTAACGCCGATACAATCCAGCCACTGCACCGTAACCGTTGTACTTCAGAGTGCGTACGCGCAAGCCATTCATTCCTTTCATTTCCTCGCTAGCCTGACTCCAGCGCGGATGAGGCTTTGCGGGATCTACATTTGATTCAAATGGATATTCCTCTGCCGAGAGAGAGTTCCACAATGTTTTGGGCTGATTCTTTACAAACTCAATCTTCACGATGCTCTTGATGCTTTTGTAACCGTACTTCCACGGCACAACCAGGCGGATCGGCGCGCCATTTTGCTTGGGTAAAGGTTTGCCGTACATTCCCGTGGCCACAAACGTAAGGTCGTGCATCGCCTCGGCAATTCGCAACCCTTCGGTATAAGGCCATGGATACTGCGGCAACCTCGCGATGCCGGGCATTTGTCGGGGAACCATCGCGGTTGTGAATTTTACGAATTTTGCCTCCTTAGTCGGCTCGGCCAATTCGATCAGTCGCCGCAATGAAAAGCCCGACCATGGCAGAATCATTCCCCACCCTTCCACACAACGAAACCGATACACCCGCTCTTCGACACCAAACTTAGCCACTAAACCCTGCGCGTCCATCTTGAACGGTTTTTTGCACAACCCGCCAACCGACACCGGCCAAGGTTCGGTACGGAAAGCACCCACCAATCGTTGCACTTGAAATTTGTCGGTGGAAAACTCGTAAAAATTATTGTAGCCCGTGGCCCACTTTTGTTGGGTAGGTCGGAAGTTGGGATTGTATTTGGCATTGCGTTTGCCGGGATAGAGCTTGAGATTTTGAGCAGCCGTAGCCGCAGCCGCACCGGCATCGTGAGCGAGCAAGCCGCCTCCCAAGCCCGCACCCAAACCGAGTGTTTTAATGAAATGCCGCCGGTTGCGATAAGTTGATTCCGGAGTCACCGCAGATTCCGGTAGATGCCAATCGGGTCGAATAATGACGTTCGCCATGAAAATAATCTGCCACAGATGACGCGAAAATGACACCTTTTTTCGCCTTAAATTCACATGAGACAGGAAAACGGTTTGCCACAATGCGCAGCACACTTCAAGAATGGGCCGTGGCCGCACTCGACGAACAACTTATCCAGCAACACGTGCAACGCGCTCTTTCCGAGGATATTGGCACGGGCGATGTGACGACCAACACTTTACTGCCGGCCAATGCCATGGGGCGCGCAATGATCGTGGCACGCGAACCCCTCATTCTATGTGGGCTTACACTCGCGAAAGCAGCATTCACTCAACTTTCGGCCGATACAATTTTCAACGCTCCCATCGAGGACGGCAATGACCTTAAACTCGGTGATACGATTCTGGAAATTAACGCGCCTTGTCGCGCACTACTCACTGC
>CAUZWB010000075.1:0-7931 GCA_963583525.1 Verrucomicrobiia bacterium
CAATGGCGAGACCATTTACTTCCGCACCGTCTTCAAACCCACCGCCACTATTTTACAAAGCCAAGACACCGTGAGCGCGACCGGCAAAAATGTGAAACTCAAAGCCCGCGGCCGGCACGATCCCTGCGTGTTGCCAAGAGCCGTGCCGATGGTGGAAGCAATGACGGCGCTGGTGTTAGTGGATCACGCCCTGCGCCATCGCGCGCAGAATGGAAAATAATTTCAGACACGGATTTTCACGGATGAAAAAATCTGTGTGAATTAGTGTAATCCATGTCTGTTTTCTTAAACCGGCCCCAAGCTTTTCCACCACCATTGCCACAGGGCGTAGCCGCCGAAAATCCAGCCCACTGCTGCGAGCGCAATGTACGGGCCGTAGGGGATGACGTTGGCTTTGTCGCGGCGGAGGAGCATCATCAGTGAACCCACTACCGCGCCCACCATTGCGCTGGCCATCAGGCCGAAGAGGGTGGCTTGCCAGCCGAGGAACGCGCCGATGGCGGCCATAAATTTCACATCGCCAAAGCCCATCGCCTCGCGTGGGATGGTGACTTCACTGGTGAGCACCTCGAGATGCGGCACTTCGCTTGCGGGGAATTCCATTTCGCCGATGGTTAGCTTGTCGGCATTGAGCGCCACGGTTTTGTCCCAATAGCAACAGTCCACCAACTCCACGTGTTCGGCGTGCAACGTCACGGTATCGCCTTTGCGGTAAAACACATCCTCGAATGGAATCACCGTGTCCTCCTCGCCCGGCTCGCCGCCGAGGCACATATAGTCCGTGCAAAAAGAAACCGTCACCGGCACGTTGCTGTTGTAAGTTTGTTTGCCAAACATCGCCTTGCCCAGCCGCACCACCGCGTACACCACCGCGCCGCCCACCGCCATGCCCAGCACGCTGAGCCAAAGCGCCTGTGCGTGGCTCACGGTTTGGCCGAGGAAGGCCCCGTGCAATTGCGGCACGGCCACGGAAAAAACCACCCCCATTACCATGCCGCCTTTGGTGAGTTCATCCGGAATTATGAAGTGCTCAAAATCAATAAAGGTGGACGCAATCAATCCCGCCAACAAAGTGACTAACGCCATCGAAACTCCCGCTGCGATGAGTGGATCTTTGATGGGAGCCTCGTCGCCTTGCGTGAACTGGAAGTACACCAGCAGCCACGCCCCGAGGAACGCCACGCCGGTGAGGAACTCCACCAACACATAGCGCGCGGGAATGCGCGCCTCGCAGCCCGTGCATTTACCGCGTTGCCACAGCCACGTGATGAGCGGCACATTTTGATACCAAGGAATCGAGTAGCCGCACTGCGGACAATGCGAGGGCGGATGCAGAATACTCATCTCGCGCGGCAGCCGATGGATGACGACGTTCAAAAAACTGCCCACGATGCAGCCGAGCACAAAGAACACCATCGAGAACAGCGTCAGTTCGCTGCCAAAAAACTGGATCAAATGGTCAGCCATTGACAGCTTCCTCCAACGCGGCGCGCATTACTTTTAGCGGTGCGGTTTGGCCGCTCCAAATTTCCAGCGCCTTCGCGCCCTGATGCAGCAGCATCCCGAGGCCGTTGGCCGTTTGGCAGTTGGCGGCCCGCGCGGCGGCCAGCAGGGGCGTCTCGGCGGGTTGATAAATCATATCGTACACCGCGCGCGTTTTATCCAATGAAAACAGATCGGTGTCCAGCGGCAGCGCGTCGCCTTTTGCGAGGCCGAGGGAGGTGCAGTTGAGTACGAGATCCATCTCGGTGTCTTTGTCCTTGGGATAACCCACCGCAATTTCCACGGCAGGGAAACGAGTACGGATTTCATTCGCAATCGATTCGGCTTTGCTGACGGTGCGGTTGACAATGTGCAGCTGCCGCACCCCCGTGGCCGCGAGCTTCAGCGCCGCCACGTGGCCCGCGCCGCCCGCGCCGAGCAACAGCACATTTTCCCCGCGCACCTCCATGCCCAAATCTTCACGCAAACTTTGGGTGATGCCATCCGCGTCGGTGTTGAAACCGTGGCTGCGCAATTGATGCGGGGCAGTTTCAAAATCGCGTAAGGCGCGCCATTCGCCATTGTCGTCTTGTCCCTCAAACAAAATCGTGTTCACCGCGCCCCATTCGCGCGCGCTTTCGTCGAGCACATCCACCATATCCAACGCCAGCAACTTATGCGGCACGGTGAGGTTGATGCCGATGAAATGCATCACCTGCGCGCCGGCGATGGCCTCGCGCAGTTGCTCCGGCCGCACCTCGGCAGCGGTGTAACGCCAGTCGAGCCCCAACTCCGCGATGCCCGCATTCTGCATCGCCGGCGAAGCTGAATGCCCCACGGGAAATCCGTACACCGCGCAAATCCGCGTGCGGGCGGAAATAGGTTGTGAATGGCCGGACACGCGCGGAATGTAGCGGCTCGGAGTGCCGCGGTCGAGATTGGAGTGGCGATGGGATTGATCAGGTTGGGCCATCGGTGGCAGCGACAGGCCCAGCGCGGAGTTGGGGCACGCGTTCCAAGCTGTCCATACCAATGATGCTGACCATGACGAGGCTGACAATGAGGGACAACCCGGGATTCCCGCATGATCCAAACTCTCCGCGCGTAATGAGTGCGACCAAAAGGCCTTGGCCATGACGGCCTAGTCGGTGAAGGAAACCTTGACCGCTTCGCGTTCCTCGGCGCGCTTGATCTCGAAGAGCGTGGCCGCGGCGAAGTTGAACATGCCGGCTATCAGGTTGGTGGGAAAGGTTTCTCGCTTGGTGTTGTACCCCATCACGGCGTCGTTAAAGGCCTGGCGGGAAAAAGCCACCTTGTTTTCAGTGGAGGCCAGCTCCTCCTGTAGGCTCATCATGTTTTGGTTGGCCTTCAAGTCTGGATAAGCCTCGACGGTAACGAGCAGCCGGCTGAGCGCGCCGCCCAGTTCGGCCTCGGCGCCCATCAGGTCCTGCATCGCCGTGGCGCTGGAGGGATTGGCCGCGGCGGCGCTGGCAGCGCCGGCGGCGACGTTGCGCGCCTGAGTCACGGATTCCAGCGTCTCGCGCTCGTGCTTGAGGTAGCCCTTGGCCATTTCGACGAGGTTGGGGATGAGATCGTAGCGGCGCTTGAGCTGGACGTCGATCTGCGCAAAGGCGTTCTTGAAACGGTTGCGCAAGGTTACAAGGTTGTTGTACATGCCGGCGATGATCAGGATGCCAATGATCCCAAATACGACGACGGTAATAATGATGATGGTGGGTGTGTCCATAAAACTTTTCCTAGACGCTTTTTTAACAAATCGGAACCGGTTTGGGCAATTATAATTTCCCCGAGTTTTTGCAGTGGTGGAGAAGAGTTGACTCGCCCGCGCCGCTTTTGCAGGATGACGTGCTTACCGACTTGAAATGAGCGACAAAACTTTTCCCCCAACCGCCGCCGCGTCGGAACACGCGCACGTGGCCTCCCTCGAACAATACCGCGAACTGTACGAGCAATCCATCACTGACCCCGAGACGTTCTGGGCCGGGCAGGCGGAGCGGCTCGAGTGGAGCCGCAAATGGGACACGGTGCGCGAGTACGATTTCGGCAAGCCGGAGATTAAGTGGTTCGAGGGCGGCCAGTTGAATGCCTGTTACAATTGTGTGGACCGCCACGTGGAGTCAGGCCACGGCGATGCGACGGCGCTGATTTGGGAGGGGAATGATCCTACGGAGAGCCGCACGTTCACGTATGCCCAGCTGCAGGCGGAGGTTCAGCGGGCGGCGAATGCGTTAAAAAATCTCGGCATCGCGAAGGGTGATCGGGTTTGCATTTATATGCAGATGATTCCGGAGTTGACCATCGCGATGCTCGCTTGCGCGCGGATTGGGGCGGTGCATTCGATTGTGTTCGGCGCGTTCAGCGCGGACAGCCTCGTTACGCGCATCAACGATTCAAAATGCAAAGCCATCCTCACGCAGGACACCGGCGTGCGCGGCACGAAGAGCGACATCCCAATGAAAGCCAACGCCGATGCGGCGGTCGCGAGCACGCCATCCATTGAAAAAATTCTGGTCGTCCAACGCACCGGTGCGGAGGTGACGATGGCTGAGGGACGCGATGTGTGGTGGCACGAAGCGCTGGCTGCCTCCGATACGGAGTGCCCCGCCGAGCCGATGGACGCGGAAGATCCACTGTTCATTTTGTACACTTCCGGCAGCACCGGAAAACCCAAGGGCGTACTGCACACCACCGGCGGCTATCTCGTGTACGCGGCCACTACGCATCATTATATTTTTGATTATCATCCGGGCGACGTTTACTGGTGCACGGCGGACATCGGCTGGGTCACCGGCCATTCATACATCGTTTACGGCCCGATGGCCAACCGCGCGATCACGATGATGTTCGAGGGTGTGCCAAACTATCCTGACCACGGCCGCTTTTGGGAAATCGTGGCGAAGCATAAGGTGAACATTTTTTACACCGCGCCCACGGCACTGCGCGCGTTGATGAAAGAAGGCGACAGTTGGCCAAGCCAACACGATCTCTCCAGCCTGCGTTTGCTCGGTACGGTGGGCGAGCCGATCAAGGAACCGGAATGGAATTGGTACAACACCGTCATCGGCAAAGAACAATGCCCCATCGTGGACACGTGGTGGCAAACGGAAACCGGCGGCATAATGATTTCGCCGTTACCCGGCGCCACGCCCACCAAGCCGGGTAGTGCCACGCTGCCTTTCTTTGGCGTGAAGCCGGCGCTCGTCGATGACGCGGGCGAGATCATCGAGGGCAACGGCGTCTCGGGAAATCTCTGCATTCTCGAGCCGTGGCCCGGCCAAATGCGAACGGTGTACGGCGATCAACAGCGGTTTTACGACACATACTTCGCACGCTTCCCCGGCAAATATTTCAGCGGCGATGGCTGCAAACGCGATGCGGATGGCTACTATTGGATCACCGGACGCGTGGACGACGTCATCATCGTGAGCGGCCACAACCTTGGCACCGCGGAAATCGAAGGCGCCATCGGCGGCCATCCCGCCGTGGCCGAGGCCGCAGTGGTCGGCTACGAGCACGACATCAAAGGCAACGCCATCTACGCATATGTCACTCTGAAAACCGGCGAGGAAATTACCGACACGATGCCTGCCGAGATTGTGAAACAAGTCCGCGCCGACATCGGCCCGCACGCTTCGCCTGAGAAAATCCAATTCACCGACGGTCTGCCCAAAACCCGCAGCGGAAAAATAATGCGCCGCATCCTCCGCAAAATCGCCGAAGGCGACACCGACAACCTCGGCGACATCAGCACTCTGGCGGATCCGGCCGTGGTGGAGTCGCTGGTGGCTGGGAGAGTGGAATGAAAAATCCTGCTCCACAACCGTACGCGCAAGGGCGCTTTTATCGCTGCTAGCGATGAGGGGTGACGAGGGCGGGCACTGGGAAGTCCTCTTCAGCTGGCTGCCGCCGATTTACTCGGTGGAGGCGGTGATGGTTGATTGAGTCCGCCGCGCTGGACGAAATTTGTTTGTGCCCGCCGCCGGGTCGGTTATAATTCAGGCGGCTTTTTGTTGCCGTTCATCATGTGGAAAACATGGCACAGTATCCTCTGCTGGCTGGCCGTCCCAGGGCTGGCATTTGTGGCTTGGTTGTTTCAGGGCTATGGCTTTGATGTGCTCCAGCAAATGCGGCAACTGGAACGCGTTCCCCGCAGTCAAATCATTTCCGTGATCGAGGGTGAGGTAAACCTGGAAGGCAAAGCCAGCAGCTTGGGCAGCTCGTTGCGCGCGCCGCACACCGGAACCGAGTGTCTTTATTATCTTTATATTCTCGAGGAGGAACGCGAGGACAGCGATGGGGACAGTTACTGGGCGGAGATCCGGCGGGAAAGCGAGCGGGTGGATGTGTTCCTGTTCAGGGACGAGAGTAGTGAAATTGAGGTGCTGCCGGCCGGGGCGGAGATCAACGTGGAGAGCCACTCGTTCGTTGTAGGTGATTACCGGCACACTGAATTTCGACTGCACCCCAACGACGAAGTGTTTGTGTTTGGCTATGCTGGAAAGGACCTGAAGCAGAACCGCATCGGGTTTGAAACTGAGGGCTTGTACACGCCGATCATTTCCACCTTCGGCGAAAAGGGCGAGCGGCGGCACATGGCCTCGGCCAGCCTGTTGTGGTCCTTTGGCGCGCTGGCGGCGGCGTCCTTCGCGGTCATGTTCTGCTGCTGGGGGCTGAAGGTTCACCGGCTTCTGGTATTCCTGACCATCGTCTCGCTGGTGCAGGGTGTCGGGCTGGTGTACCTCGGATTGACCATGCTGCGGCATGACTTGGAAAGCTCCCGCGCGCGCGCGCTGACACATCAACAACGGGCCAAGGAGGGAATCCAGACGCTGCTGGACCGCGGTGGGGTGCGGTGGGATGGAGACTGGTCAGATGCGGAGGTTTTTGCCGCGAGGGGCGGAGTGAATCGGCTGCCGGCGGAGGATGCCGCGCGTGTCCGGGGCATTTACGGTGACACGGCCGCGGGCATCGCGCGCTTCAATGCCGTGCGCGCGAGGTTCCCTGAACGGATGCTGGCGTCCGGCTGGGGCGTCGCGCCGCTGCCGGAAATGCGGCAGGCCAAGTCATTTGCGTCCGGTTTCGACCAGCAAAAGACCATCGAGAAGGTGCCCATCGGTTTCTGGACCTTCCTGCTGATGGCCGGCTTGGGGGGACTGGCGGCTTGTGGTTTTTCGTTGTGGGGCTTCAGGAAAATCAAGGAGAAGCGCTACATCGAGAACATCCCCACCTCGCTTTCCACCGGCCTGGCGTATGGCCCCGCGGAGATCAAAGGCAAGGCAGTGAAGGATGCCGAGAGTTACAATGGCCCGTTGAGTGGCGAGGACTGCCTGTACTACCATTATGTGGTGCAGGAGAAACGTGGCTCCGGAAAGAATGAGTCCTGGGTGACGATTGTGGATGAAAAAGTGCACGCGCGTTTCCTGTGCCGTGATGACGAGGGGGAAACACCCGTAGACCTGGACGACGCGGAGATTCACAGCCGGCACGTTCACACCAAATCCGAATACCGCCGGATTTATACCGAGACCAACTTGCGCCCGGGCGATGACCTATACATCCTTGGCCCGGCGATCATCGACCCCAGCACCGGCGACCGGCTGCGCATGGCGGCCGATGACTCCGACTTCCCGCTGATCGTGGCCAATCTCACGGAAAAAGAAATGATGACCCGTAAGGGGCGGCGCGGGCTGGGGCTCCTGAACGTCGGCCTCAATGGCTTTGTGGTGATGGGTCTGGCCGGGTTCGGCATCACCGCCTCCTATGCGCCCACGGATTATCTCCTGGCCGCCTTCATCGCGCCGGTGTTCCTGGCACTCTGTTTCATTGTGCTGATGTTCAACGACCTGCAATTCGTGCGCCACCGCGTGCGTCGCGCCTGGGCGAATATCGACGTGTCGCTCAAAAAACGCGCGGACCTGCTGCCCAGCCTCGAGGCTATCGCCAAGGAATACTTGGCCCACGAGCGGTCGGTGCACGAGGGCATCGCGACCATGCGCGCCTCGCTGGACGGCAGCCTGGATCCCGCCGGCGCCGATGAATTACTGCTGGCCGAGAAGTCCGTGACCAGCCGGCTGCTGGCCGTGCAGGAGGATTACCCGGACCTGAAGGGCAGCCCGGTGATCCAGCAATTGGCCGACCAAGTGGTGACCCTCGAGAACGAGGTCGCTCTCATGCGCGCGGGCTACAACGATAGTGTGGAGCGGCACAACACTCGCATCCAGCGCCTGCCAGAGGTGATTATCGCCAAGCTCTTCGGCTATCCGGCCGCCGAGCCTTTGCAAACCGAGCTGACGATCCGCCGGGCAACACCCGAGGTGGCTATGTGAATGTCTAATCCTTGCACCGGTTTCCCCTTAGTCTTAGCTTCGCGGCGATGAAATGGCTGCCGTTTGAGTTTGCGCTGGCGCTGCGGTATTTGCGGCCCAAGC
>CAUZWB010000076.1:0-7926 GCA_963583525.1 Verrucomicrobiia bacterium
TCGAAAGCCAATCAAACCGAACTGGCGAAACTCAACGCAACGCTCATGCGATTGGAGGCCAATGTGTTTGTGCTGCCCGGCGCGATGGGCGTGGAAGACGGGAACGCGACGAATGTACCCATCTTCGTGCGGGGCGATCACGAGCGCCCCGGCGAAATCCAGCCGCGCCATTTCCCGCGCGCGCTTTCGGACGGCAAACCGATTGGCGACAAAGTGAGCGGGCGGCTCGAACTGGCACAGTGGGTTGCCAATCGCAACAACCCCCTCACGGCCCGCGTGATGGTGAACCGCGTGTGGCGCTGGCATTTCGGGCGCGGGCTAGTGGCCACCACTGATAATTTCGGCAAACTCGGCGCGAAGCCATCGCATCCCGAGCTGCTTGATTGGCTGGCGGCGTGGTTCATGGAAAACGGGTGGTCGGTCAAAAAACTCAACGTGCTTATTCTCAACTCGGCGACGTTTCAAATGAGTAGCACGCCCAACGCCGCTGCATTGAAAATTGACCCGACCAACCTTCTACTGTCGCGCGCGCCGTTGCGCCGGATGGAGGCCGAGCCGCTGCGCGATTCACTGCTGCACATCAGTAGCCAACTCGATCTGAAAGTAGGTGGCACGATTTGGACATTTGAAAATTACAAACTCGTTTTCAATCACACCTCCGAGGACGCCACCACTTACGACAGCAATCGCCGCGCCATTTATCTGCCGGTCATCCGCAATCACGTTTACGATTTGTTCGAGCTGTTCGACTTCCCCGACCCCGGCACCGTGAACGGCGACCGCTCCGACACCACCATCGCCCCGCAAGCGCTGTATTTAATGAACAGTCCGCTCGTCCTTCGCACCTGCGCAACGATGGCGAAACAATTGTTGGCGAAGAAAAAACTGACCAACGCCCAGCGCGTTGAGTGGCTTTACGCTAAAGTGTTCAACCGCAAACCCACCGCCAAAGAGACAAGGAACGCCGTGGCATTCGTCAACGAGTTTTGCCAAGAACGACAGGCGAGTTGGCAGGCGCTTTGCCAAGCGCTCGTTTCGTCGAATGAGTTTCTTTACCTGAAATGATGACACGCCGCGACATGCTCCAAAAAACAGCACTGGGCTTCGGCTCGGTGGCGTTGACCTCGATGTTGCACGCGGACAATCCGTTGACGCCGCGCCAGCCGCATTTTCGACCACGGGCAAAGCGCGTGATTTTCCTGTTCATGAAAGGCGGCCCGGCACACATGGACACGTTTGAGTACAAACCGTTGCTCCAACGTGACCACGGGAAACCGCTGCCGTTCAGCAAACCCAAAGTCACCTTTGCCAAAACCGGAAACCTACTGGCGTCTCCGTGGAAATTTAAAAAATACGGCCAGTGCGGGCATCAAGTCAGCGAGCTGTTCCCCAATGTGGCGCGGCACGTGGACGACATTTGTTTTCTGCACGGCGCGCACGGCACCAATCCCGCCCACGGCGGCGCGCTTTTGAAACTGCACACCGGCGCGGACAACTTTGTGCGGCCGAGCATGGGCGCGTGGGTGAGCTACGGGCTCGGCACGGAGAACGCCAATCTGCCGGCGTTCGTGACCATTTGCCCCACGCTCGCGCACGGCGGCGTGAACAATTGGGGCAGCGCGTTTCTGCCCGCCCACTACGCCGGCACGCCCATCGGCAACGCCAGCATCAAGGCAAAAGATGCGAAGGTGCATCACATCAAAAATCCCAAGTGGACGCCCGGCCAGCAGCGCGCGCAGTTGGATTTTTTGAAAAACCTCAACCGCGATCATCTCGGCGGCGTGCCCAATCCGGTACTCGAGAGCCGCATCAATTCCTTCGAGCTGGCCTTCCGCATGCAGACCGCGATGCCCGAGATTCAAGACATCCGCGGCGAAACCGATGCCACACGCAAACTCTACGGACTGGACAACGCGGTCACCGAAGACTTCGGCCGGCAATGCTTGATGGCGCGGCGGTTTGCCGAGCGCGGTGTGCGCTTCGTGCAAGTGACTCACAGCGACAGCAAAGTGCAATGGGACCAACACGGCAACCTCCGCAAAGGCCACACCGAAAAAGCCAGCGAGGTCGACAAACCCATCGCCGGTTTGCTGCACGATTTAAAAGCGCGCGGTTTGCTCGACGACACGCTCGTGGTGTGGAGCGGCGAATTCGGCCGCACGCCCACCGTGCAAGGCAGCGGCATGGACGGGCGCGACCACAATCCGTGGGGCTTCACCATGTGGCTCGCCGGTGCCGGCGTGAAGGGCGGTTACAGCCACGGCGCCACTGACGACTATGGTTTCTACGCCGAGCAAAACAAAATGCACATCCACGACGTCCACGCCACGCTGCTGCATCTGTTGGGTATCGACCACGAAAAACTCACCCACCGCCACGCCGGCCGCGACTTTCGGCTGACCGATGTGTCCGGAAATGTGGCGAAGGAAATTTTGGCGTGAACATAAAATTTTTTCTATGGGTCTTTGTTAGCCCGGCATTGTTCGCCGCCGCGCCGCAGTATCAATCACCCGACATCACCATCCCCGCGGCCTCGGCGGATGAGCCGGTTTTGGAAAAATTCTCGCTGGCGAAGGCGAACGACTATCTTGAAAAAGGCGCGTTGGCGTGGACGCGTAAGCGCGGCTGCGTGACGTGCCACACGACGGGCACGTACATGCAAATTCGGCCAATGTTGACTCCCGTGCTGGGCAAGCCCACGGAGGAGATTCGCGAACTGTTCACGGGTGAGTTGGCGGATTTCCAAAAACTGAAACCAGCCGAGCTGCGAAAAAGCACCAAGCCGGCGGAGATAATTTACACCGCGGCCGGCTTGGCGGAATGGGACCGGCACGTCACCGGCAAGCTCTCAAAGGAAACCGGCGCGGCTCTGGATTTAATGCTCCGCATCCAACAAAAAACCGGCGCGTGGGGCACGTTGGATTGCTGGCCGCCATTTGAATCGAGCGCGTTTCAAGAAGCCACCGTAGCCGCGATGGCCGTAGCGGCCGCGCCGGGATGGCGGGGCGGATTGGAAAACGAAAAGGCATTGGCCGGCATTGCCTCTCTGCAAAAATATCTGCGCGAAACCAAACCGCCCCACGACTACGGCGGAGCGGTTCTATTGTGGGCGGCCACGCGCATGCCGGATTTGTTGCCGAAGGAGCGCCGGCAAAAACTCATCGAGATGCTGTGGAGCCACCAACGCGACGATGGCGGTTGGTCCATCCGCACTTTTTCCACACCTGAAGAATGGGGGCGCGGCAATCGCGCGGCCAAACTGCGCGCGGAACCGGAATTCAAAAACCCACCGAGCGACGGGCATATGACCGGCCTTGCCGTTTTGGTGCTGCGCGAAGCGGGCGTGCCCGCCAAGGATGCGCGTTTGCAAAAAGCGGCGAAGTGGCTGCTCGTCAACCAACGCGCCAGCGGACGGTGGTGGACGCGTTCGCTCAACACCGACAAGTACCACTACATCACCTACAGCGGTACGGCGTATCCGTTGTTGGCGTTGTTGAAATGTGGAGAAATCACTTCCAAGCTCGCTCCGCAGTCGAAGAACGATTAGGCTGCCGCCGTGGGCATTTCGGCGCGCCAGTTTGAACAATTGCAGGAACGCGTGAGCGGCAAAAAGCGCGGTACTCCACCGGCCGCGCAAGTTGCGGCATCGCATCAAATCATTCTTGGCGTGGACCCTTCGTTGCGCGGCACGGGTTTTGGCGTTATTCGGCTGGATAAAAAAAATCCTGAAACGCTCGCACAGGGCACTATTAAGTGTCCGGCCAAATGGAGCCGCAGCGAATGTCTTGTGGCTATTTCTAAAACGTTGCGTGAGGTGATTGCCGCGCATCAGCCCACGGTGTGCGCGATTGAGGGGTTGTTTTTCGCGCAAAACCCGAAGACCGCGCTCATTATGGGCGAAGCGCGCGGGGCGGCGATGGCGGCCATCGCGGAGGGTGGGCTGGAGATTTTTGAGATCGCGCCGCGCAAGGTGAAGCAATCCATTGTGGGACACGGTAACGCGCAAAAGATCGCCGTAGCCAAAATGGTGCAACGGATGTTGGCACTCGATGAATTGCCCGCGCCCGATGCTGCGGACGCGCTGGCATTGGCGCTTACTTACTCCCATTTGAACAAACGTTTTGCCATCGACCCCGCGCAGAAATTATAACCGCCGCGGATGATTTCATTTCTCAAAGGTAAACTGGCCGAGGCGCTGCCCACGCAAGTGGTCATCGACGTGAATGGCGTGGGCTACGAAGTGCTCATCCCGCTGTCGTCTTTCGACAAACTTCCGATGCCCGGCGGCGAGGTGACGCTGCTTACGCACTTGGCCATCCGCGATGATGCGCATGTGCTGTACGGCTTCAGCACTGAGACCGAGCGCGACCTTTTCCGCCAACTCATCCGCCACGTGAGTGGCATTGGCCCGAAGCTGGCCCTCAATGTTTTGAGTGGTACCACGCCCGCCTCCTTTCGCGCAGCGGTGGGCCACGGCGATGTGAAGGCGCTCTCGTGCATCAGTGGGGTTGGCAAAAAAACCGCCGAACGTATCGTGGTGGAATTGAAAGATAAACTCGGCGACGAAGACGTGCTCACTTCCGGTACGTCCGCCACGGCCGATGATCAAAAAATGGCCGACGCCATTTCCGCGCTCATCGCACTCGGCTCCAAACCGAAGGACGCGCAGGACGCCATCCGCGCCGCCATCACGATGCTCGGACCGGATCAACCGGTGGATGCGCTGGTGCGCGCCGCGTTGCAAAAAGGCAAATGAGCGCACCCGCCCGCAAATCCGGGGTGGTGATTCCACAACCCCTGCGCTGGCACGGCGCGCTAGCGGCGGCAGCGAGCTATGGTGTCACTCGTATATTCAGCAGCACTTGGCGAATGGAACTTGAGGACGCCGAGGATGCTCTGGCAGAGATTGGGAATCAACAGGTCATCTTTAGCCTTTGGCACAACCGGTTGTTGCTGGCCATTCCGTCGTATCGGAAATTTTTTCTCGCCCGCCAACCGCACCGCCGTTTAGCGGCGTTGGTGAGCGCGAGCAAAGACGGTGCCATCCTCGCACGACTGATGGAGCATCACGGCGTGCAGCCGGTGCTCGGCTCCTCCAGCCGGCGCGGCGCGCAGGCGTTGCGCGAGCTGACCTCGTGGGCAAAGCGCGGCTACGATTTCGCCATCACCCCCGACGGACCGCGCGGCCCGCGCTACGAGGTGCAGCCCGGCGCGGTGATGCTTGCGCAAATCACCGGCCTTCCCATCGTGCCCGCCTCAGCGACCGTTGATTGGAAAAAAGAATTCAACAGCTGGGATGCATTCAAATTGCCACTCCCATTTTCCCCCTGCCATATTCGCCTTGGCGAAATGGTGCACGTACCGCGCGGCGCGGATGAAATCGAACGCGAAGCAGCGCGCCGGTTGTTGCAGGAACGGATGGATGCGTTAACGGAGGATTGAAGGAAACAGTCATGTTTGACTTTTCATTCAAGCAGCCCTCGATAGGCTTTCTGTTTTTCCAGAACGACTTTCACATAATCCTTCGTGCCCGGAAAATCGATATTTTCAATAAACTCAGCACTATTGGTGGCAGCCGCGTCGTTGTTCCATTTTAGTACGTTTGAACGGCCGGCATTGTAATCGGCCAACGCATAAGTTACGGGGTCGTCGGTATGTTGATAGCGGTCGATGAGTTTCCGTAAATACCACGCGCCGCAGAGAGTGTTGCTGGTGGAGTTGAGCAAATGAGCGTGCTGAAAATCGCTGATGCCCGCGGCCTCAGCCCATTCGCCGGCAGCGGGGGCGCGGATTTGCATGAGGCCCAACTCGCCGGAAGTGCCGCGCGCATCGGGGTTGAAGCGGCTCTCGCGCCAAACCACAGCTTTCACCAACGCGGGATCCACATCGTAATGCTCTGCGGCGGCGTGAATCACCGCGTCCTGACTGCGCGCGAGCCGATAGCCCTGCCACCACCACAAAATGGCGGCGTCAATCACCAGCACGAGCAAAATGATAAGCCAAGTCCTCAGCTTCACGGGTTGGTTTTAGGCGAAGAATGACGCGGCGTCGAGGTCTGTTAATTCATTGGACTCGCTCCCGCCACGCGACGCAGCGAAACTGCTGGCGTGGTCGCGCGCGTGACACTCGAGATTGCCCTGCGCAGGGAATTTGATTACCTCATCCCGCCGGAGTTTGCCGGACGCGTTGAGGTGGGCACGCGCGTGAAAGTGCCCTTTGGCCGACGACAGGTGCTCGGTTGCGTAACCGCATTGGCAGATTCGTCCACCTTCGAATCACTCAAACCCATTCTCAAAATCATCGGCGCGCAATCGCTGGTAACCCCGCGCGTGCTCGAACTGGCGCGTTGGATGGCCGATTACTATTGCTGCGCGCCCGAGACCGCCCTCAAAAGCGTGCTGCCCGACGCCATCCGCAAAGAACAGGAAGGCTGGCGCGAACGCCTCTTCGCGCGCGTGCTGCCCGGCGGCAAGGGCATCGACGCATTAACCAAACGGCAGACGGAAATTTATCACGTCATCGAGGAGCATCAGTCGATTGCGCTGCAGGAATTGCTGCGCCTCACCGGCACGACGGCCCAAACCGTCCGCAAACTCGAAGACAAAAACCTCATCGAAATCGCCCCACAAATCACCGAGCGCGACCCCTACGCCAACGAAGAAATTATTCCCACCGAGCCATTAAAACTCAACCCCGAACAGGCCGTGGCGTTGGAAAAGATTATTAAGGGGAGTGGAAAGTTTTTTCTTTTGCACGGTGTGACGGGGAGTGGAAAGACGGAGATTTATTTGCAAGCCATTGCGCGGGGTTTGGAAGAGGGGAAAGGGGCCATTGTTTTGGTGCCGGAAATTTCGTTGACGCCGCAAACGGTGGAACGGTTTAAGGCGCGGTTTAGCAGCGGGCCGTTGCAGACTTTGGTGGCGGTGCTGCACAGTCATCTTTCCACCGGCGAACGCCACGACGAATGGCACAAAATACGGCAAGGCCGCGCGAAGATTGTCATCGGCGCTCGCTCGGCAATCTTTGCGCCGGTGGAGCCACTGGGGCTCATCATTGTGGACGAGGAACACGAGCATTCCTACAAACAGGAGGAAGCACCGCGCTATCACGCGCGAGACGTGGCCGTGGTGCGCGGCCAGCGCGAGGGGGCCACAGTGGTGCTCGGCTCGGCCACGCCTTCGCTGGAAAGTTATCACAACGCCAAACGCGGCAAATACACGCTGCTGAAAATGCCGAGCCGCGTGGATGACAAACGGATGCCGCTCGTGCGTGTTCTGGATATGCGCACGGAAAAATCCAAGGGCGATAAAGGGCCGCCGATATTTTCGCAGCGGCTCAAGGACGCCATTCACCATCGGCTGGAGGCGAATGAGCAAACCATTTTGTTTCTCAATCGGCGCGGCTTTGCCACTTCGATGCAGTGCCCCGATTGCGGGCTGGTGGCCGAGTGCCCGAATTGCAGCCTCTCGCTCACGTACCATCGGCGCGAGCAAACGCTGCGCTGTCACATTTGCGGCCACCGCGACCGCGCGCCGCAGCGTTGCCCGAATGAAAAATGCCGCTCGCCCAAGATTCGTTTCCACGGACTCGGCACGGAAAAAGTGGAGGACGTTTTGCTCAAGCTCTTTCCCAAAGCCAACGTGTGCCGAATGGATTCCGACGCGCTCAAGCGCAAGGACGATTTCCGCCGCATCCTCGGCGACTTTCGACGCGGCAAAATTGACATCCTCGTCGGCACACAAATGATTGCCAAAGGCCTGCACTTCCCGCGCGTCACGCTCGTGGGAATTGTGTACGCGGACACCAGTTTGCACCTCGCTGATTTCCGCGCCGGCGAGCGCACGTTTCAACTTCTCACGCAAGTGGCCGGCCGCGCCGGTCGCGGTGATGTGGAAGGCGAGGTGGTGGTGCAAACATTTTCGCCGG
>CAUZWB010000077.1:0-7883 GCA_963583525.1 Verrucomicrobiia bacterium
AACTCGTCGCCCTGCCCGCCCGCGCGCGGGTCGTGGTAAGCCTCGCCAATCTACAGGCCACGCTGGTGGAGGAGGAACGCATCATCACGCTGCAAAAGGGCGTGAACAAAATTGATTTCTCGTGGAAAGGCGTGAGCATCGATCCGGCCTCGATCCAGATCCGGATGCTCGATCAGCCCGGCAAAGTGAAGGTACTCAACACCTCGTACCCGCCCAACGAGCAGGCGCTTATTTGGGAAATCGCCAGCCCCGACGCGAGCGCCGAGCGCATGCGCATCAGTTATTTGCTGCAAGGCATCACGCGCCAAGTGGTTTACAAAGCCACCGCCGAGACGGATGAAGCGACGCTCACGCTCCGCAATTATTTACGCATCCGAAACCACTCCGGCGAGGATTTGGATAAGGCCGAAATCGGCATCGGCTACGGCGCGAATTTCAAACGCACGGTGCAACATCAGGAAACCATCGAGCTGCTTTCTGAACGCATTGAGAAATTGCCCATCAAAAAAATTCTCACTTGGGATTCCAAACAACTCCCGTGGGATCCGGAATACGAAAAGAAAACCGTCGGCATCCCGCTCAATTACGTCATCAAAAATGACAAAGCCAGCAAGCTCGGCGTGCATACGTTGCTGCCCGGCAAGGTGCGGATTTTTATTAAAACTAAAGAAGGCGTGGCCTTCACCGGCGAAGATTGGGGCGGCCTCACGCCGGTGGATCGCGAGATGAAACTTTACATCGGCCAAAGCCGCGAGGTGAAGGTCGTGCAGCGCAAGACCACCGACGAACGCGTAAACCTCCGCCGCAACAACGGCAACCGCGTGGTAATGTGGGACCAAAACGAAGTGTACAAAGTGGAGATCCAAAACTTCAAGACCACGCCCGTCACGCTCGTTGTGCGCGAGCACATCCCCGGCTACTGGACGATGATCGAGAGCACGCACAAGTACGACAAAAAGGATGCCTTTACCATCGAGTACACGCTCGAGCTTCCCGCCAAATCTACCGGCGACAA
This sequence comes from Verrucomicrobiia bacterium, assembly GCA_963583525.1. Lineage (GTDB taxonomy): Bacteria > Verrucomicrobiota > Verrucomicrobiia > Limisphaerales > UBA1100 > JACNJL01. The sequence goes on from CAUZWB010000077.1 coordinate 1,016, forward strand.
GAATACCACCCTCACCTTCAACGTCCGCCGCAAAAACGTGCAAGGCAACGAACCTTCCACTTATTAAGGAGCCAATATGAAACGATTGTTTATCATTTTGCTGGCCGCCGTGTGCCTGCCGAACGCCCAAGCGCGCATCAACGTCACCAGCCTTCCGGGCCGCGACTCGGTGCAGCTCACTATATATAACAGCGCCGACCTCACGCTGGTCAAAGAAACCCGCACGCTCACGCTCAAGAAAGGCCGCAACCGGTTGGAGTTTTCCTGGGCCGGTACGTTGATTGACCCCACCAGCGTGGAGTTCCGCCCCATCACTCACGCCGATGAAGTGGAGATTCTCGACATCCGTTTCCCGCCGCGTGTCACCAACACGCTCGAGTGGAACATCCACAGCGAGTTCGCCGGCGAAGTGAAAACCGAAATCCGTTACTTCACCAGCGGCATCACGTGGAACGCCGATTACGTCTGCGAAGCCAACGCCAACGAAAACCAAATGACCTTCGCCGGCAACGTGCGCATCACCAATCGCAGTGGCGAAGATTATCCAAAAGCCCAAATCCGGCTCGTCGTGGGCGTTGTGCGCCTCGTCGAAAAAATCATCGACCTCGCCCGCCAAGGCCAGCCGGCCCCACCCGCCGGCGTGTCAAGGCCAACTCTTGAAACGGCCACCCGCGCCCGCGCCGGCAATGCTCTCGGCGCGGCTCTTCGCGAGGCCGAGGAGCGCCAGAACGAAGTTGTAAAAGAAGCCCTTGGCGAATATTTCCTCTACACCGTTGGCGGCCGCGACACGATTGCCAACGGCTGGAGCAAGCGCCTCCCCTCATTCAACACCGCCGAGGTGCCGATTGTCAGTTATTACAAATACGAAAAAGAACGGTACGGCGCAGGCGTGATGCGTTTCTATAAATTCAAGAACGACGAAAAGAGTAAGCTCGGCAAAGAACCGTTGCCCGACGGCAGCGTGATGGCGTTTCGCACGGTCACCCAAGATAACCTCTACAACTTCGTCGGCCGCACGGCGGTGAAGTACATCCCCATCGACGAGGAAGTGGAGATGCAACTGGGCAACGACGCCGAAGTCCGCATCGCGCCGAAGATAATGAACTGGCAAAAAGACGCCATCCACTTCGACAAAAACGGCAACGTCACCGGTTGGACCACCAAAGCGACTTGGCGAATTGAGCTGCAAAACTCCAAAAGCATCCCCGTAACAATCGACATCCGCCGCACCTTCCCCGGCGACTGGGAAGTGGCCACCGAAGACAAGTTCGAAAAGGTCGACGCCAAGAAAATCAAGTTCGTCCTTCAACTCAACCCCGGCGAAAAGCGCACGCTCAACTACACCCTAACCACCCGCCACGGCACCAATGCAACGAAGTAGCTTCATTCTGGTGCTGTTACTCGCGTTCAGCGCCCAAGCGCGCATCAACGTCACGAGCCTTCCGGGACGCGACTCGGTGCAGTTGACCATTTACAACAGCGTGGACCTCACGCTGGTCAAAGAAACCCGCACGTTAACCTTCAAGAAAGGCTCAAACCGTTTGGAGTTTTCGTGGGCGAACACGTTGATCGACCCCACCAGCGTGGAGTTTCGGCCGCTGCAAAAGGCCGACCAAATTGAAGTGCTCGATGTGCGGTTTCCACCGCGTGTGACGAACACACTCGAGTGGAATATCAGCAGCGAAATCGCCGGCGAAGTGGAGGTGGAGATCCGCTACTTCACCAGCGGCATCGCGTGGGCGGCGGATTACGTGTGCGAAGCCAACGCGACCGAAAACCAAATGACCTTCGCCGGTAACGTCCGCGTCACCAACCGCAGCGGCGAAGATTATCCGGACGCACAGATTCGGTTGATGGTGGGCGTGGTGCGGTTGGTGGAACGAATTTCCGAACTCGCCCAACGCGAAACAACCATCAACCTCGGCGCGCCGCCAGTTAACGGATCCGGCTTTAACCGCAAACCCGGCCGATGGGCGGGGTTTGGAGGCAAGAGCCTTGATGATTTGGCCAAAAAAAGCGAGGAAGCCAAGGCCGTCGTGAAGGAAGCGATCGGTGAATATTTTCTCTACACCGTTGAAGGTCGCGACACCATCGCCAACGGCTGGAGCAAACGCCTCCCCTCCTTCAAGGCCGCCGAGGTGCCGATCACCAGTTATTACAAATATGAAAAGGAACGCTACGGCGCGGCGGTGATGCGATTTTATAAATTCAAGAACAACAAAGACAGCAAGCTCGGCGCCGAGCCCTTGCCCGATGGCAGCGTGATGGCGTTTCGGTCGGTGACGAAGGATAGCCTTTACAACTTCGTCGGCCGCACGGTGGTGAAATATATTCCCATCGATGAAGAAGTGGAAATGCAACTGGGCAATGACGCCGAGGTGCGAATCCAGCCCAAGATGATGGACTGGAAAAAGGTCGACATCGCGTTCAACAAATCCGGCAACGTCGATGGCTCGACGACCAAAGCCACTTGGGAAATCGAGCTGCAAAACTCAAAGAACATTCCGGTGACCGTCGACATCCGCCGTAACTTCAGTGGCGACTGGGATGTGACCACCGATGACAAGTTTGAAAAAGTGGACGCCACCAAAATCAAGTTTGTTTTCCAACTCAAACCCGGCGAAAAGCGAACGCTCAAGTACACCCTCACCACTCGCACCGGCACCAATGCGCGGAAGTAGCCTCATCGTGCTGGTTGCGTTAGCTCTCGGTTGCGGCAAGCCCGCAAAATCTGAACCGATAAAACCTGCGCCGCCGAAAGCAGCAGCACCCATTTCCACTCCCGAACGCGCAGAAGCCGCCAAGGCGTTATTCGAAAAAGCCGCCGCCGAATTTCACAATCCCTCCGCCGACGCCACCGGCTCCCAAAAAACCCAACTCCTCGAAGGCGCCGCCAAGCGTTACGAACAATTGCTGCAGGATTATCCCGATCAAAAACGATGGTGCGCCCAAGCCCTCCGCAGCCTCGCCGGCGTCCGTGCTGAACAAGGCGACACCGACACCGCCCTTAAACATTACGATCGCGTGGCCACCGATTTCGGCAATCAAGAATTCGAAGTGCTCCAAGCGTGGAAAGCCGCGGCGGATTTATTGTGGGACGCAGAAAAGAAACCCGAAGCCAAGGCGTACTACCGAATGATTGTCACCCGCTTCGACCGCAAAGAAATCCCCCCCGTCTACAAAATCATCCTCAACATTTCCAAGAAACGTGCAGGGAATTGAGGCGTTTCAGACACGGATTTCAATGCCGGAAATGCCGGGCGCCGGTGAAGACCATAGCCATGCCGCGCTCATTGGCGGCAGCGATGACTTCTTCGTCGCGCTTTGAGCCGCCGGGTTGGATAGCGGCTGTGGCCCCGGCTTCGGCGGCGGCGATGAGGCCGTCAGCGAAGGGGAAGAACGCATCGCTGCACACCACGCTGCCCGCGAGCGGGAGCTTGGCTTCACCGGCTTTCCAGATGGCGATGCGGCTGGAGTCGATGCGGCTCATTTGGCCCGCGCCAATGCCGAGCGTGCAGCTGGGGCCGCAGTAAACGATGGCGTTGCTTTTGACGTGCTTCACGACACGCCAGCCGAAAAGCATCGCGGCCATTTCATCATCAGTCGGCGTGCGATCGGTCACCACTTTCAAATCATCGGTGGAGGTGGTTTTGATGTCGCGTTCCTGCACGAGGAACGATTCCGCGCCGGTGTTGCGCACGTCCCACGCGACGGCGGTGAAAGGATTCTTCAGCATCCGCAACAGGCGCAGATTTTTTTTCTTCTGCAAAATAGCTTTGGCTTCGTCGGTGAAATCCGGCGCAATGATAACCTCGCTGAAAATTTCCGCAATCGCCCCGGCGCAATCGCCGTCGAGCGTTTGATTGACGGCGATGATACCGCCGAAGGGCGCTTGGTTGTCCGTGGAAAACGCGCGGTCCCAAGCTTCGCGCAAGCTCGCACCCTGCCCTATGCCGCAAGGGTTGGTGTGCTTCAGGATAGCCAGCGTCGGCACGTCCTCCGTGAATTCACAAATCAAATTCGCTGCCGCCGTGGCGTCGAGGATGTTGTTGTACGAAAGCGCCTTGCCGTGCAGTTGCTCGAAGTACTCGTCAAACTTGCCGTACAAGCCGGCGCGTTGGTGGGGGTTCTCGCCGTAGCGCAATGTTTGCGCCAAGGGGGCTTGCACCATCAATTCGGCCGGCAACTCTTCAGACGTCTCCTCAGTGCTTCCGTCGCCGAATGCAGTTTGCAAATGCGCCGCTATGGCAGCGTCGTATTCGGCAGTGCGCGCATACACTTTCACAGCGAGGGTACGGCGCAACTCGAGCGTGGTACCACCGTCGGATTGGATTTGTTCCGCCACAACCTTGTAGTCACTAGGATCGACAATAACGGTCACGCTCTCGTGATTTTTTGCAGCACTCCGCAGCATGGATGGACCGCCAATGTCGATGTTCTCAATGGCATCCTCCAGCGTCACATCCGGTTTGGCCACGGTGGCCTCGAAGGGGTAGAGGTTTACCACCACCAAATCGATCGGCTCAATGCCGTGCTCGGCGCACGCGGCTTCGTGCTCGGCATTGCCGCGCAAGTGAAGCAGCCCGCCGTGCACTTTGGGGTGCAGCGTTTTCACACGACCATCCATCATCTCGGGAAAGCCCGTGTAATCACTGACATCGACGACCGTGAGCCCCGCCTCGCGCATTACGCGCGCGGTACCGCCGGTGCTGAGAATTTCCACGCCGGCCTCCGCCAGCGTTTTTGCAAACGGCAGCAAGCCGTCCTTGTCCGAAACCGAAATGAGAGCACGTTGAATCTTCGCCATGGGCTGGGGCAGGATTTCCTGCAAACCACGCGCACGTCAACCGGAATTCTCTGAAATACCAAAAGCTCTTGCTCGCGGTGGCCATATCCATAAACTCTCGCCATGCGTTTCATAGCACTCTTTCTCGTCGTTTCATTTTCATTGTGCGCGGAAAACTGGCCGGGCTGGCGCGGGCCGCGCGGTGATGGCACCAGCTTGGAAAAAAATATCCCTACCCGGTGGAGCACCACCGAAAACCTCGCGTGGAAAGTCGCTATCCCCGGTAAAGGCCACTCCTCACCGGTCATCTGGGAAGACAAGGTATTACTCCTAACCTGTCTCCCTGAGAAGGAAGAGCGCGTTCTCCTATGCTTGGACCGCCGTAACGGCAAGACACTCTGGCAGAGCACCGTCCTCAAAACTCCATTGGAAACCCTGCACCGGCTCAATAGCCGCGCCTCCAGCACCCCGGTTACCGATGGCAAAATGATTTATGTGACAGCCATGAAAGTGGACAACCGCAAGATCACTGCGCCCAATGTCGGAGGCGCGCGCCTGATTACCCCCGGCTCCTTCGTGGTGACTGCCTTTGATATGGCTGGACAAAAGAAATGGTCCCGCAACGTGGGTGGATTTATCAGTGCCCACGGCTTCAATGCCTGCCCGATTTTGTACCGGGACCTAGTCATTGTAAATGGAGATCATGACGGCGAGGCCTATCTCGCGGCGTTAGATCAGAAAAGCGGCGAAATAAAATGGAAAGTGCCACGGGAAAACAAAACCCGCAGCTACTCTACCCCTATCATCCGCACGATCGATAAACGCGAACAGATGATCCTTTGCGGCAGCAAATCAGTCGCTAGCTATGACCCAGCCAACGGTAAACGCCACTGGATTATTGACGGACCCACCGAACAGTTTGTGGCTTCTATGGTCTACAACGGCAAATACGCCTTTGTCACCGGCGGGTTCCCTGAGCGCCATATTCTGGCCATCCGCCCCGAAGGACGCGGCAATGTGACCGAAACCCACATCGCCTGGCGCGCCACGCGTGGTGCGGCCTACGTGCCTTCACCCATTGTGGTGGGCCCGTATTTTCTAGTTGTATCCGATAGTGGAATCGCCAGTTGTTTCAAGGCCGAAGATGGCACACGCTTCTGGATGGAGAGACTGGGCGGCGGACACAGTGCCTCGGCCATAACTACCAGTGGATTGGCTTACTTCGTATCGGACCGCGGCATTACCACCGTTCTCAAGCCCGGCCCAAAATTTGAAGTGATCGCCAAGAACGACCTGAAGGAATTGGTCTCAAGCAGTCCTGCCATAAGCCAAGGCCAAATATTTATTCGTGGGCAAAAGCACCTCTACTGTATTGGCAACAAATCAAAAAACTGAAATGAAACAATCAACTCTACACCTGGTTAGCTCCGTTCTTGTCACAATCGCTCTCCTTCTATGGGGCGGATGCGGCAAAGATGAGGCCGACTCTCATTCCAAATACAAAGAAGAGCTGGCAAAAATCAAATCTTTGGGTGAACCCACAACCTTTGCCGGCCTGAACACTTGGCATAAGGCAGTACCTGCCGCAAAAAACTCTGCACTGGCTTACCTGGAAACGAGGAAAAGCATTCCGCCGCATGGGCCAGTTGATAACGCCTACTCTAGAGCTCAGCATGGATGGAAGCGTTCAAAGAATTATAATCCATCCGCCCTCCGCATTCACCCAACCCTCATGCCGTCAGCAAGAGCCAAACTAATCGCTCATAAGGCTCATATCGACCAGCTCTTGAACTTCTATTCCACGTCCCCTGCAAACCAACCTGCACGTTTTCCTGCTGATTGGAATAATGGGTGGAGCACCGTTCTGCCTCACTTGGCTTGGCTCGCGACGGATGCCGAATTGCTGATTATGCGAAGCCGGATTTTTGCTGATGCCGGCAACGCTGGAGAAGCAATTCGCTCCATATTGGCTGTTCATCGCTTGGCTCATCTTCTAGATGGTGAACCTTCAGTCGTATCGATATATCAACAACAAGGAAGAATTTTCGGGAGAGCCGATGAACAAATCGAAAGATTGTTAAA
>CAUZWB010000078.1:0-7830 GCA_963583525.1 Verrucomicrobiia bacterium
AAATCAATGGCAATATGCTGGCCGACGTGAGCGGCGACGAAGTGGAAGCGTGGTTGCTGGCTAACAACGTCGTCGGCACCACCGAAGCCGAAGCGGACGCGCCCACCGACCAGCCGTGCGCACACGAGATGCCTGAAGCGCAGTCGATGCAATTCAAAAATTAGCACCGGCAACACTTTGCAACGGGCCGGTTCGCCGGCCCGTTTTTTTATCGCGTGAAAACCATCAGCAATCCCGTCGCGATGCAACGCCAAGCCCAACGGTGGCAACGTGATGGCGCGCGAGTGGCGCTTGTGCCCACGATGGGTGCGCTGCACGCGGGACACGCAAGCCTCATCCGCCGCGCACGCAAGGCCGCTGGCAAAAAGGGCATCGTCGTCGTCAGCATTTACGTGAACCCCACGCAATTCAACGACGCCAAAGATTTGCACGCGTATCCGCGTCCGATGGCGACGGACAAAAAACTCTGTCGCGCCGAAGGCGTGGACGTGGTGTTCGCGCCCAAGTCACTTTACGAAAAAGACGCCAGCACGGTCATCGACGAAACCGCTGTGTCGTTTGGGATGGAAGGCGAATCGCGGCCAGGCCACTTTCGCGGCGTGGCTACGGTGGTAGTGAAGCTCTGCAATTTAGTGCAACCGACTGCCGCCGTCTTCGGCGAAAAAGATTGGCAGCAAGCCGCGCTCATCCGTTGCGTGGCGCGCGATCTGAATTTGCCCGCGCGCATCATTGTTGCCCCAACCGTGCGCGAGGCCGACGGTTTGGCGTGCAGTTCGCGCAACGTGCTCTTAAATAAATCCGAGCGCCAACAAGCCACGGCCTTGTGGCAAGTAATCGCCGCCGCGCGCGTGGCTGTTCGCAAAGGAAACTTGCGCGGATTGAAACGGCGGCTGATACTGTCCATCGAAAAACAACCCGCCGCGCGAGTGGATTACGTGGAGTTTTTCGATGAAAAAACAATGCAACCCGTGAAGCCAAAAAAAGGCGTACGAATGGCGCTGGCGGTTTTTGTTGGAAAGACGCGGTTGATTGATAATGGGCGGTTGTAGGTAGGGACGCGCTTCCGCGCGTCCGGACACGCGGAAGCGTGTCCCTACCATAGAATGAAAAATTTTGACTACATCGTAATTGGCAGCGGCATCGCGGGTTTGACATTTGCCCTGAAGGTTGCCCCGCACGGGCGGGTGGCCATCATTACCAAGAAAAATCTCACCGACGCCAATACGCAATATGCGCAGGGCGGCATTGCGGCGGTGACGAAACCCACCGACACGTTTGACCTTCACATTGCCGACACGCTGCGCGCGGGCGCGGGGCTGTGCCGCGAGGAAATCGTTCGGGCGGTGGTGGCGGATGGGCCCGAGCGCATTGAGGAATTGGTCGCACTCGGGATGGAATTCACGCGCGGCGAAAGCATCTCGGCCGATGGCGAACGTTTTTATTCATTGGGCAAAGAAGGCGGCCACTCGAAGCGGCGCGTGTTGCACACGAAAGATGCCACCGGCCGCGAGGTGATGCGCGCGTTGCTTTCGGCCATCGAGCGTTCGCCGAATGTCTCAGTGTTTGAGGATCATTTCGCGATTGATTTAATTACCACAGAAAAGCTGGAGCAATCTGGCGACAACCGCTGCCTTGGCGCGTATGTGCTCAATCGTAACACCGGCGAAGTGGAAACCTTCAGCGCGCCGCACACGTTGTTGGCCACAGGCGGTTGCGGTAAAGTTTATCTCTACACCACCAACCCCGACGTCGCCACCGGCGACGGCGTGGCGATGGCCTATCGCGCGGGCGTGCCGGTGGCCAATATGGAGTTCACGCAATTCCATCCGACGTGCCTGTTTCATCCGAAGGCAAAATCGTTTCTCGTGAGCGAAGCCTTGCGCGGCGAGGGCGCGGTGTTGAAAGATTTGGACGGGCGCGAATTTATGGACGCCGCGCATCCGATGGCCAGCCTCGCCCCGCGCGACATCGTGGCGCGCGCCATCGACAGCGAAATGAAACGCACCGGCGCCGAGCACATGCTGCTGGATATTACCCATAAATCCGCGCCGTTCATTATCGACCGTTTTCCCAATATTTACCGCACGTGCCAAGCCTTCGGCGTGGACATCACCAAAGACGCCATCCCCGTGGTGCCCGCCGCGCACTATCAATGCGGCGGCGTGGTGGCCGGCGTGGATGGCCAAACGGAATTGCCCGGACTGCTCGCCGTGGGCGAAGTGGCCTGCACCGGTTTGCACGGGGCAAATCGGCTCGCTAGCAATTCCCTGCTCGAAGGCCTCGTGTGCGCCCATCGCGCGGCGAAGCAAGTGACCGCAGCGCCGGAGCCGCAAGTGAAGGTCGCCATCCCCGCGTGGCATTCGGGTGATGCGTCGGATCCGGATGAGTTGGTGGTGGTGTCGCACAATTGGGATGAGATTCGCCGGTGCATGTGGGATTATGTGAGCATCGTGCGCACGCAAAAACGTCTGAACCGCGCCCGCACGCGCATTGAAAATTTGCGCGAAGAAATCCGGCAATATTATTGGGACTTCAAAGTGACGGCCGATTTGCTCGAGCTGCGCAACATCGCGCAAGTGGCGGAGCTGATCATCGCTTGCGCGTTGGAGCGCCCCGAGAGTCGTGGCCTGCATTACAACGTCGACCGCCCCGGCCAAGATGAAACGTGGGCCCAATGCGATACCGTGCGGCGGCGGCCGGCGGTTGAAAGTGTTGTCGCAGGAAACGCTTGAAAATTTTTCGGGAATGGATACCTTTCCCGCCCTCGCGCGCTTAGCTCAGCGGTAGAGCACATCGTTCACACCGATGGGGTCGCAGGTTCAAACCCTGCAGTGCGCACCATTTTTTGCTTTTCACCGGTTGTGAAAACCCTGTGAAAACTTCAAAATAACTCCGGCTTTGCTTTGGGGCGTTTCGTGATAGTCTCAACCCGTTGAGCGAATCTTCGGATTCAGCTCGGTCGGTCAGCCGACGAGGTGATGGAACGTCATCGAGGCCTTTCGGGGAATTGATGGAAGGAAGTTGCCGCCGGAAACCGCCCTTCGGGGAGGTGGAAGGTTTGAGTACGGCCCTTCGGGGATGTGCAAAGCGATGGTTGATTGCGCCCTGCCAAGGGCAACGACCTTTGAGAGAGTCCGCAAGGATCCCCTTGAAAAAGGATTGGCAGCCGCCCGGCGAGGGAACTTCGGTTCACTTTCCGGGCGGTTTTTTTGTGGACTATTAAGAGGGTGCTTATTTGCCGCGTTTGGCGGGTTCAACGTGCCACGGGAGGAAGGGGTGGTGTTGGCGGATGGTTTTGAGGAAGCCTTTGTTGGCGAGTTTGGAGTAGGCCATCTCGGCGATCATAAGGCCGATGACGATGGAGGCGATGGCGAGGAATTGTTGTTTGCCGGTGGACTGGGCGCTCCACCAACTGGTGACGGGTTGGGGGAGGTTTTTTTCTAAATAACGCTGGGTTTTCTCGATGGGCTCGGCGAGGACGGATTCGGCTTCGGGCTGGAACTCGGGCGGCACGGGGGGCGGTGCGATGTTGGGATGAATGAGTTGGCCGAAGGTGGCGGCATCGGCCGGGCGTTGCGTGGGGTCTTTGGCGAGGCAGGCCATGATGGCGTTGTGGACGTGATCGGGTAGGGGGTTGCTTAGCCCAAGTTGCTCGAAGCGCTGGTGCAACGTGGGGGCGGGGGCTTCCTGCACGAGGTGCACGACGTCGCCATCGTGAAAGGGGGGTTGGGTGCTCAGCAAATCGTAGAGTGTGGCGCCGAGGGCGTAGAGGTCGTCGCTGGGCGTGGCGGTTTGGCCCTGCATTTGTTGGGGGCTCATGTAGGCAGCGGTGCCGCTGGCGTCGCCTTCCATGCCATCACGGGTGGCGGCATCGGCGGAGTTTGCGGCGATGCCAAAGTCGGCGAGCTTGAGATGGCCTTCGCGGGTGATCATCATGTTGGCGGGCTTGATGTCGCGATGGACGATGTGTTGCTGGTGGGCGTAGGTGAGGGCATCGCACATTTGCAGCGCAAGTGGGGCGAGGTTTTCCCATCGATAAAATCCGCCGGGCTGTTGAGTGCGCATGGCGGCGAGGTCGGCGCCATCGACAAATTCCATCGCGATAAAGGGCTGCTCGTCGGGCAGTTGCACGAGGTCGTGGATGCGGATGATGTTGGGGTGTGAAAGGCGATGGGCTTTTTGCACTTCGCGCTTGAGATCGCCGAGGGCCACGGGGTCGGCGGCCAGTTCGGGCGGGAGGCGTTTGAGGGCGACTTGCTCTTCGAGATGCTGGTCGCGCGCGAGCCACACCACGCCGCGCGCGCCGCGGCCGAGTTCGCGCACGAGGGAATAGCGCCCACCACCGGCGAGGTCATTGGCGTGGTATAGCTCTGGCGGTCGGTCAGCGGTGACTTGGCGTTGGACGGTTAAATAGAGATCACCCATTTGCACCGCCTGATTTTCCGTCAAGGACACGCGCCCGCGCACGGCCACGCCGTTGATGTACGTGCCGGAAGTGCTGCCGTGGTCTTCGATTTCCTGCGTGGTTTCGGTGAGGTGCAGCGTGGCGTGGATGCGCGAGAGGAATTGGCTTTCCACCCGCACGCCGGCGGAGGTTTCGCGCCCCACCACATGGGTGCCGGGGCCGAGGGAATATTCGGCTACCTTCTCACCGTTTTGGCGTTGGACGAGGATTCGGGCGGGTTGGGTGCTCATGCGAACTACGTGGATTCTAGCAGAATCGAATAGAATTGCCGAGCGCGGGATTGACTCAAAGGGCGGGTGGTCGTCAAGCTGTCGGGGTGCTGCGATTTGAAATTACGCAACTCGGCAAAGCGCGCGAGGTGAAGCTGGAAGGCGATGATCTTGTCATTGGCCGCCGCAACGAGCGTACCGCGGTGGGGCTGGATCTCACGCCGGATGATCTCGTGAGCCGCGTTCATGCGCGCGTTTGGCGTGAGGCGGGTGAGGTGCGTATTGAAGACATGGGCAGCCGCGCCGGCACGTTTGTGAATGGCAAATTGCTGGAGCACGCCCAAGTGCTGCGTCCGGGTGAATTGGTGATGCTCGGTGAAACGCAGCTCACGCTCAAAGGAACACTGCCCGACCGCCGCATGCGCAATGCCCCTAGCGGCACTCGCAATCCAAAACGCAAACGCGCGCCCAAGCCGCGCCCCAAACCATCCGGGCAGAATGAGCCCGCATCGTTGCCCGCCAATGCCAAAGCGGGGCTGCACATCGAGCTGACTTTCGATGGCAATACGCGGTTGGATGTTTTCGACCGCGACGAAATTTTTATTGGCCGCAAACATCCCGAGGTCGACATCAGCCTTGATCTCAGCGGGGATTTGCTGGTGAGCCGCACTCACGCGCGCATTTGGCAAACGCGAAGCATTTGCTGGGTGGAAGACCTTGGCAGCACCCACGGTACTTTAGTGAACGGAGGCGCGATTGACGGCGCGTGTGTGGTGAACGCCACCGACAAAGTGCAGATCGGTTCCACTCTGATGCGCGTGTGGCATGTGGCTCAAACGGACCTGACCCAAAGCGATGCACCCGTCGAGGTATCGGAGGAAGTGCCCCGCACCGAATGCGAACCCGCGCGCCCTGAAAGTGGGTTTCCTGAGCTGGATTCATACCCTGTATTTAAAGAGGAAGACTATCGGTATTATCCGCCCGGCGAGCGCCATGCTGAGGAGGTGGATGCGGTGATGAAAAGCCGGAAGAGCCCGATGGGCCGCGTCCGCACCACGCATGCCTGCACGCTGGACGAGCCGTTTTCTGAGGGCGAAGAGTCTTCCTTGCTGATGAAAATTTTGCCGGAAATGCCCGCGCAATTGGACGCGCTTGGGGATGCGGACGCGTTGTCGGAATGGCTGGTGAAACGATTGCCCGACTGGCTGCCCGACGTGAAGCGTGCCGCGTTGTTTGCCATCAATCACGACACCGGCCGCATTCGCGTGCGGGCGCATGTGCCTTCGCTCAACCCGGTGATGAGTGATACGCTGGCCCATCGCGCGCTGGAAGGGCGCACCGGTTACGCGTGGGTGCAGGTGAGCAAAAAAGAATCAATTCGGCGGCTTTCAACTCATACCGGTTTGTACGTGCCGCTCGTTTGTGCCGGGCGAGAGCTGGGGGTTTTGTGCGTGGAAGATACGGAAGCCGAGGCGGAATTCAGCGCAGCGGATCTCGCGGCATTGATGGTGATTGGCCAAATGACAGCGCTGGCTTTGGGCAGTCGCCCGGACGCTTGATTGCGCGTGAGTGTTTAATTGGGTTCCGGTGGCTTACGGCCCAGCGCTTCATAAAGATCCCGTTCCGCTTGCTTGCGATCCTTCACGTATTTTTGCTTTGCGTCGTATCGTAGATTGAAGCCGTGCGCCATTCGCTGCCCGGCGCGTATTTGAAACCGCGTGAGATATTGTGCGATGTTGTCCCTCGATTTAGCGGCGGAGGGCAGACCGCGGGCGGCGGCCAAGGTGTAATATTTGTACGCGCCCACAAAATCTTTTTGGATTCCCATGCCACTCTGCAGAGCAATAGCCACATTGAGTTGGGCTTCTGGCAGGCCTTCGTCAGCCGCAATTTTGAACCATTTGAAGGCTGATCGAAAATCAAGCGGCACCCCCACGCCCAGCGTATACAGCACGGCCAAATTATGTTGCTGGCGCGTTTGGCGGTTTTGCTTATCCCACTTATCGAGCTTGACTGCATCAGTAAATTTACCGTTCGCCTCGGCTTGGATTAATTTTGCTTCATCCAGAAATACACGCATGGCTTCGGCCATGATCGCGGCATTAATCACTGTTTGGGGAACTTGGTTGGTCGACACACCGCCTGCTCCGGGAACACCCGGAAGATTACCGCCGGGTATTCCAGTGCCCGGAAGATTACCGCCAGGTAAACCCGTGCCGGGTAGGCCCGTGCCAGGTAAACCCATGCCGGGGATTGTGGTACCCGGAATTCCTGAGCCGCCTGCGCCTGGAGTGGGGATGCCGGTGGCGGGGTTAATGGTTGGTGAGGTGGGAATTGTCACCGTGCCTGAGCCGCCGGGTAAGCCTGTGGGTAACCCTATGCCACCGGCGCCGGGTTGGGGCGTGACTGCCATGCCGGGGAGCGTGCCACCGGTGCCAGCTGCGCCGCCTGCACCGGGAACGGGTGCTCCGCCTCCCGCCCCTGCCGCGCCGGGCACGGGCGTGGTTGTGGCGCCCGGAATTCCTCCGGTCGCAGGTGCGCCGGGTTGGGCGAGCATCAGGTGTAATCCACTCAAAACCCCCACGCTCAACAGCGCGCGAGTCACATAATGCGTATATTTTCTTGGCTTCATGGCAGCAATGTCTATGAGTTTACCTAACCCAATTTCGCACATTTTTCAAGTTAAAACACGGTTTTATTAGGCGTGCTTCTGCTCAATCTCCTGCTGTTACTCAGCAATTTGGAGGCCAACTTGTTCATCTCACTGCCCGTTGGATGAGCTCGAACACTTCGGTGCTTTTCAGTACATCGCCTTCCAGCCAATCGCCTTCAGGCACAATCGCCACCGGCCAGTCGGCGCGGCTGGTCGGTTTGCAGCCGTGCGAGCCGTTCACCAGCGAAGCGTCCAGCGGGATGACGTCCATTAACATCCGGAAGCCCAGCTTCTTTTGCAGCAGCCGCCGCACGATGCGTAGCTTGGGGAACGCAAGCTGGGGATCAAGAAAAAGTTCCGCCGGATCGTAGCCCGGTTTGCGATGGATATCCACCGTGCGCGCGAAGTCCGGCGCGCGCGCGTCGTCTTGCCAGTAGTAATAAGTGAACCACGCATTCTCCTCGGCCACCGCGATGAGATCGCCCGCGCGGCGATGGGGCGAA